>JAGACT010000107.1 GCA_017613995.1 Eubacteriaceae bacterium | reverse complement strand
GTACTTACCGTAGGCGGCTTCCCACGCTTCGTTCCTTCCGGGCTCCTCATGGATTATGCCGGCGGCCTGTGTGATGCCGTTCTGTCTTGACAGGAGGATGTCGTAGCCGAAGTACTTCGCCGGACGGAACATCAGTCCGGCAGGGAATGACTCGGAAGGCTCTTTGCCCTCCTCCACGGTCTCCTCGCACAGGGACCAGCCGTTATCATAAGGGGTAAGCTTTGCCTGCATGTCCTTTATCGTGAAATGCACGGTGCCGTCTTCCGATTCTGCGAAGTCGAGCTGCCCGAACCTGGTGTCGTACTTTCCCGTCAGCTTCTCAGCACGATCCTCTGCGGGGGCGGCCGTGTCCTTCTTCTCCGGGAAGCCCTTTTCTGAAAGGTACGCGTTGAACAGTTCCCTGGAGATCTGTCTCACAAGGGGGGCTGCTCCGTCGAAATTGCCCATCACCACGGCTCCGACCTTCTCCTGGGGAAGGAAATCGAAGGTGGAGTGGTGGTAGATCGTGTCGCCGCCGTGGCCGAGGGTCCTTCCGGTCTCGTACCTCAGGGGGAGATTGTGGTGGTACAGGCCGTAGCCGATGCAGGCTATGGTCTCATCGAGCACGTCGCTGATCTTCAGTGTCTCCATCAGCTCCACCGTTTCTGGGCGCAGGAACTGTTTCCCGTCGATGGTGCCATTGTTGAGGAACATGATGCCCACCCTGGCGAGGCTCATCGGGGTGGTGTAGGTGCATGTTCCTGCGGGAAGGAGGGTGCCCAGAGGGTCATACACCCTTCTGCCGTTCTTCGAATAGCTCCTTGCCACCCTGTCCCTGACTTCTTCCGGAAGCGTCTTTTCTGGCCCGAGGTACGCCTCCATGCCCAGAGGTTCCAGCACCCATTCGGACAGGAACTCGGGATAGCTCTTCCCGGTGATCCTGGACTCTATGATGCCGATGAGGCCGTAGCCCAGGTTCGAGTAGCTGAACATGGTGCCGGGCCGCCTTGTCGTGTACGTGTCGGCCAGCGCGGGGACTATGTCCTCGAGAGAATGGGGCCCGTCGACCAGGTACTCGTACAGGTCGCACCGGATGCCTCCCCTGTGCATGAGCAGGTCGGCGACGGTGACTTCGCGCATCGGCGTGCGGCTCTTCACCCTGAATTCGGGGATGAACCTGGTCACCGGATCCGTGAGGGAGAGCTTTCCCTCCTCGTACAGGCGGAATATGCCCAACGCGTCCAGCACCTTGGTGTTGGAGCCGATCATGAACAGGCTGTCCGGCCCGGGCCTCGTCCCGTTCTTCTTGTCCGAAAAGTCGTCGAACGCGGTGAAGAACACCCCGTCCCGGTCGAACACGGCGGCGGCGAATCCGCCTTTGTCCTTTCCCTTTGCCGTCTCTCTGAAGGCCTTCTCGAGGGCTCTGTTCAAATCTGTCATGCCGGTCTCCTCCGTTCTTTTTCTTTCCTAATGATACGACACGGAAAAGACTGATGCAATAGAGAGGGGGAAAGCACTGACGGAGGAGCGGGAAAAGAGTGGCGTCAAGGATTGATTGTGCGAGACCGGTTGATATATACTTGACTTGAAAGAAGGGAGGCGGTGCCGGTGCAGAGCATAGATACACGGCAGGAACTTGCACGACTGATGGAACGCAGAGAAGCCGGTCCGGACAGCCTCGATTTCCTTCTGGATGTGAGCCGGTGCACCAGGGGCCGGATAGGAGAAAAGCGGTACGACAGCCTGTGCGCTCTCCTGAAGGCCGCTGTACGGAACGGGTACCGTGAAGCCCTTGCATGGATCCTCTCCATTCTGCGGGAGGAGCACGGAAAGGAAGAGAGCGCCCTCGAACCGTTCTTCTGCAGCCTGGGAAGGAGCATTTCCGATTACGACTCCCTGATACGGGCCTTGAAAGCCGGCACCCGGGCAGAGAGCAACACCGTCGAATACGTGTATGACGATAACGGTGAGGTACGGGCCTTCTTCAACATCCGCACCTTCGCGACCGGATATGACGGGACATATCTCGTGACGCGTGAGAATTTCGACAACAGGGACAACGATTTCATCCGGTACAGCCTCCTGCTTTGCGCAGGATCGCCTGAAGACGTACAAGACGCAGGAAAGGAACCGACAGAATGAAGACAGTGGGACTCATAGGCGGAATGAGCTGGGAGAGCACCATCCCGTATTACCAGATAATCAACGATTACGTGAAGGATACCCTGGGCGGCCTTCACTCGGCCAGGATAATCCTGTACAGCGTAGAATTCGATGAGATAGAGAAGTGCCAGTCCAGCGGGGACTGGGACAGGGGTGCCGAGATCCTGGGAGATGTCGCCAGGAAACTGGAGGGAGCCGGAGCCGACTTCATACTCATCTGCACCAATACGATGCACAAGGTGGCCCCGCAGATCCGGCGGATGGTCTCGGTGCCCGTGGTCCACATCGCGGACGCGACTGCGGACGAGCTGGAGAAGACAGGAGTGAAGAACGTGGCGCTCCTGGGAACGAAATACACCATGACGGAGGACTTCTACAAGTCCAGGCTCATAGACAGGGGCTTCAACGTCATCATCCCCGACGGGGAGGACATCGACGTCGTCAACACCATCATCTTCGATGAGCTCTGCGTGGGAGTGATAAAGGACGAGTCCAGGAAGAGATACAGCGGCATCATAGGAAAGCTGAAGGACAAGGGAGCCGAAGCGGTCATCCTCGGCTGCACGGAGATAGGCCTGCTGATAAAGCAGGAGGATTCGGTGCTGCCCATCTACGACACCACCGAAATCCATGCCCTGAGGGCCGCCGAGATGCTGCTCGAGGACTGAGAGGAGCAGTTTGACTGAAGAAACCAAAAACAGATCCCGGATGAGGGCGGAAAACCTCCATCCGGGACTTTTCTGTTCAGACGGGGATCAGACGATCCTGGCCAGGGCCTCGTCGGCCAGGGGCATGTCGTAGGTGTATTTCCCGTAGTGGGCCTCGAGCACAATGCCGTCGCTGTCCACGTAGAACCATGCGGGCCGCTGCTCCTCGTTGCCCTCGTATTCGCCGTG
>JAGACT010000106.1 GCA_017613995.1 Eubacteriaceae bacterium | reverse complement strand
TGCTTTGGTGAGTGATACGGTATCGGTTCTTATCATAGCCTGTTCTCTCCTTGCTGAAAATATTATGCGCCTCTCCCGGAAGCTTATGAAGCCTGCGGCAGTGACGTACAGAAGAATTATAATACAGAATCCCGGAAATGTACACCGTCAGTTTTCATGCCGCGGGCAGAAGGTCCTCCCCCCGGTAACCCCCGGTTGATCCGGCATCATTTTTCTTTTGATGTTATGCTGTTTTTTGAACCCCATGCCTTCATTTATGCTATAATCTTATGTATTGGACACTGTATCGGACCTGACGGGAACATTTTATATACACGGGAGGTAATGTGTATGAAATGGAACATAATCTCAGACTCAAGCATAGACCTTTTCACCCCCGAGGATAAACCGGACAACGTGGATTTCTTTACGGTGCCGTTTACGATAAACGTGGACGGAGTCGACTACGTTGACGACGAGAACCTGGACACCCAGGTGCTCATCGACGCCATGAAGGCATCGAAGAAGGGCTCCTCATCGGCCTGTCCTTCCCCGGGCGCGTGGCACGAGCTGTTTATCAGGGAGGGCAACATCCTGGCGCTTACCATCACCAGCGGCCTTTCCGGCAGCTACAATTCCGCCATGACCGCCCGCGCGATGGTGCTGGAGGAGTATCCCGACAAAAAGATAGAGGTGATCGATTCCCGTTCCACCGGCTCAGAGATCATCCTGATACTCAGAAAGCTCTGCAACCTGATAAAGGAGGGACTGGACTTTGACGGGGTCATGAACGGCATACGGGAATACACGAAGACCACCTATACTTCCTTCGTGCTCAGCTCCTTCGATAACCTTATCAAGAACGGCAGGATGAACCGCATCACCGGCTTCATCGCCAACACCATAGGCCTCGTGGGCATAGGCATAGCGAGCCCCGAAGGCACCATAGACATCAAGGGAGTGGCCAGGGGCAGGAAGAAAGCCGTAAAAGTGGTCATCGACGACATGAAGCACCGGGCGGGCCACGTCCACGAGGTCATCATAGACCACTGCATGAATCCCGAATTTGCGGCCATGGTCAGGGACGCCGTGCTCTCCATCTGGGAGGACGCCCAGATAAAACTGTTCCAGACCAGGGGGCTGTGCAGCTATTACGCGGAATACGGCGGGCTGATCATAGGATACAGCTCTGCGCCCGAAGCCTGATCAGTTGAGTGAATAACGGCAGCATATCCTCCTCTTCCCCGGGGAAGCGGGAGGATTTTTTATCCGTGAAATACAAAATGAGGTTTTCTAAAGCTTTCCTAAAACCGGCTCTGCTATACTTAAACAGATGAACTGCCGGCGAAGGCGAAACGCGCCCGTAAAAATGAGCTGCGGCAGTTAAAAAACGAATACAAAATCAGGAGATAAGACTATGCATGAAGGCAAGCACGGCATCACGGATCCCTTTGATGATGCCCTCGAACTGTTTTCCGACGACGGAGAAGCCACCGGATCAAAGAAGAAGGGCTGCATCGTACTGAAGAAAAACAACTATCTCAAGGTCACCTATTCCCACAGAAGTTCCGAGATGCAGTACCTAGGAGAGAAGGTGGCCGACTGGGTCCGCTCCGCGGGAGCGGCGGCCATCAGCGACTACTTCGATAAGGTGGAAGTGGTCCGCGAAGAGGACGGCATGAGCCCCGAGCAGCGGGAGAGCTACAGAAAGTACATACCTTCCCAGCTGTGGAAGGAGGACATGAGCTGGTATGAGGCCCTGGCCTGGACGAAGGACGCCTGTGCCCCCTTAAGGGACGGCTATCCCTGGCTCGTGGACTATTCCGGCTTCAACGGGGCCTGGGTCAACAGATGGCGCTATATAATCGACCTGGACAACAATGAATTCATAGTGGTTCTGGCGGGACTGGAGATGATGTGCCATCCCACGGACACCTATGAGAAGGATTTCATATGGCCCGACAAGGTGGCCCATACCGAAGTGGGACGCTTCCCCCTGGACGATATACCCTCGGACTGGGCGGAGCAGTGCCGCAGGCGCTTCGGAAGCCTGATGATCGTGGCGGTGGATTACAGCCGCAACAGAGAGGCCGTGCATTCCGACAATATCCAGCATGAAGGAGAGGGCTTGGGAGGATACAATCCCTACGACACCGACTGGGAGAACATAAAGTTCTACTACGGCCAGAACAGCTACGACGAGATCATGAACGACATGGAATAACAGACTAAAGCGGCGGCGGGATCCATCCCACCGCCGCGTATTTAGGAAAAACTATGGACGAGACCGTAAGACTGCTGACAGAACTCATAAATTTCGACACGGGAGCTTCCGGCACCGAAGCGGGGGACTGCCGGGACTGGATAGCAAAGGAGCTTTCCTCCGAAAGGGTCCGGGTCCGCACCTATGAGACTGCCTCCTCCGGGGGCAGAGACGGCTTTCACCTGCTGGCGGAGGTGCCGGGAAGCTCCCCGTCTTCCCTTCTGCTGCACGCCCACCTGGATACCGCTCCCTTCGGTCCCCGGGAGCAGTGGCCCTTCCCGCCGGATCGGGCCTCCGTCATCCGGGGGTGCGTATGCGGCCGCGGAGCCCTGGACTGCAAGGGGCCCCTGGCGGTATGGATGAGGCTTATAAAGGACGCAGCGGATGCGGAGCTGCCCTTTTCCCTGAAGCTTCTGGTCACGGACCTGGAGGAGACGGGAGGGGAGGACGGAGCGGGAAAGCTCCTGAATGATTATCCGGATATACTCGACAGTGTGTCTTTGGCCGTCGGCGAGGGAGGGGGCTATCCCTTTGTCTTCGGCGGCCGCACCTTCTATACCTTCCAGACCGGGGAGAGGGAGGATGATGCATCCGGGATCTCCGGGAAGGCCTGTTCCCGGGAAGAGGTTATAAGGATCCTTTCCGCGGGCATCGAAAAGGGCTACTACGGCTCAGAGATCCTGGCCTACGCCGAGGGATATGACACCCTCACGGGACGGAGGATGGAGCTCGCGCCACTTTACGAAGGGATGGAGGAGTTCTTCGGTTCGGCCCCTCAGAGCTCCTTGTATACTGCCTTCGGGGACGTCTTCGGACGGGCCCTCGCCAGGGAAGTGAGCGGCGCGGAACTCATGGGATGCATAACCCCGGGCTTTAGCGACAACCGCTTTCTCAGAAGGGCGGGGATCCCGACAGCCGGATTCTTCCCGCTTGATCTAGAAAACCCCCTTCGCGGGATCCACGGTCCCGGAGAATATATCTCCCTATCCTCCCTTCGGACGGCTTACCGCGTTATGAGCCGCGTCATCGCCGACGCCGCGCTCCCGGAGCTTCTCTGCGGCGGGGAGCCGGGGAGGGCCGACTCTACGCTTCGTAGGTAGACAGATCGGTTCTTACGTGCTAGACTTTCGCCGGAAGGAGGTCGTCAAATGGACAGATACATCACCGGGGATACAATCAGAAGGATCCGGGAACAGCGCAGAATGACTCAGGAGGAGCTGGCGGAAAAGATCTTCGTCAGTTCAAAGGCGGTAAGCAGGTGGGAGACAGGACGGGGCTATCCCGACATAAGCCTTCTCGAACCTCTGGCGGACGCCCTGGGGATCTCGGTCATAGAGCTTCTGTCGGGCAATCACGTGACCAACACC
>JAGACT010000105.1 GCA_017613995.1 Eubacteriaceae bacterium | reverse complement strand
TACGATATCAAGGGATACAAGGACAACTACAAATACATATCGATCCGCCCGGAGGGCAAGGAAAGATATGTACGTATGACGGAACGTTCCCTCGGGTACGGATACAGCGAAGAGCACATCAGTCAGCGAATAGAGCAGGGCTTCATCAGCAGAAGCGCAGGTTCCGGGCTAAGGCCCTCGCTGAAAACAAGAAGGAATCCGTACACATCCGCGTATACTCTGGTTGGAATCTACAAATGGTTCAGGTATGAGATGGAGGCCTCGAACCGTGACAGGATCGAAAACTACCGCTTCGGTGCTGCGCCGTTCCCGGTCAGGGAGGAGCTTCTGAAGTTTGAGAAGTTCCGGAGGGAATATGCCATCATCATAGACAATGATCTTGAAACGGGCGACGATCTCAGCTGCTTCCGAAGCCAGAAGGAAAGTGATCTGAAATACCTTGAGAACAAACTGAGAGATACCGTGAAACAGGAGTCATCCCATAAGGAGGTCACAGTCCTTCGCAATGAGATCCGTAAGCTGAAGTACGATATCAAACTGTGTGACGATATCTACAGTCACAGCGAAGAACTGGAAGATAAACTCCGCAGGATACAGGACGTAAAAGACAGAGATATCGAGGAGGTAAAAGAACATGACAGACAACAGAGCATCTGAGGGCACAGGGCAGGCCGAGGCTCTCGACGGGATCCCTGGCAGATCTGTCAGTATGGCTGCCGTTACGCCGCAGGCCACAGAAACAATCCCTGACGAAATCCCGAAGGAACCGACGAAAGAGGAAAAGAAAGCACAGAAGAAGAGCGTACGGGATGAAAAGCGCAGTCAGCGCCCCGGAGTATCTTTCGCGTGGGCCCTGATCCTGCTGATCCTGACGAATATTGCCTGGATGGGGTATATACAATTCGTCAGCACGCCTCGGTGGGAAAGTGTTGTTTCAGGGTACCGGATCGCCCTGGAGCAGAAGGATGAGGAGATCCGCCGTATCCAGGTTATTTATCGGGAACGGGAAAAGGATTTTGAAAAGAGGCTGACGGAGGCCGAGGAGAAATACGCTGAGCTGAACGAAAGACTTGAAAGAGCGATCGAGAAATACAACAAATATTTCGGTAAAGATGACCAGGTGGAATAAGAAGAGCCGGCATAAATGGTTAAGAAGGACGCATATGCATATAGTATTTACACATGAACGGCAGTATTTTTATATTACTGCCGGTTTTGTATTGACGCAGGCCATGATATGAATTATACTGAATCATACAAAACAGGCAGTAAACCTTATTTACTGCCGTAATTGTAAAACAGGAGTGTTGTGGTTATGGTTTATTATCAGCTTAAAGACATGGAAACATTTACCAGAGACGAATACTTCCGTGCTGTAAGGGATACTGCGGGCGCCGAATCCGTCAACGCTCTTTCATACATTCTGAGAAAGGATGTGTCTGACGGGGAATTGCTTCGGATAGGCAAAAACAGGTATACATATTCTAAAGAAAAACGGATATATACGCACGAATACTCAGATGAAGCGACAGGGGTCGTGAACGAAATACTTAAAGAATACCCCGAAGCTGATTTCAGAGTATTCGAACTTATCCAGCTCAATCCGTTCGTCAACCATCAGATCGCGCACAACACGATCATTGTCTCGGTGGAAAAGGACCTGATGGATTACGTATTCGATACTCTCCGGCAAAAGCACCCCGGAAAGGTAATGTTCAAGCCGTCCGTCGCGGACTACTACAGATATCTTGTGGAAAATGAAATAGTGATAGTCAGACTAGCTTCGGAATCCCCCAAAGGGGTTGGTGATTTCTGGAGGAGCAGGCTGGAGAAAATACTTGTCGACATCTCCGTTGATAAGCTTATTACCGGTATCGTTTCGGCAGGTGAGTACGAAACTATTTTTGAAGAGGCCTTCAAACACTATTATGTTGATGAAAGAACGATGTTCCGTTACGCCAAAAGAAAAGGCGCCTATGAAAAATTCAGGGATATCCTTTGTGAATACGCACCGTTCGTTCTGGGAGAGGAACATGCTTAAAAAAGAAAATTTCAGCGAGGAACACATCCGCCGGCTGCAGGACATGAGTCACCGGGATCCCGGTCTTCTCGAACGCACCGTTTACGCATTCGGCCTTTTGGAAGCTCTTGCCAAAGTCGGTCTCAGATTCACATTCAAGGGCGGCACCAGCCTTATGCTGCTCCTGCCTTCACCGATGAGGCTTTCCACGGATATTGATATCATAGTCGCCCCCGGTACCGAAATAGACGAATACATAGAAAAGGCCCGGATCATTTTCCCGTTTATCGATGCCGGAGAGCAGGAGCGGGAAAAGAAGGGAAACATCGAAAAACGTCATTTCAAGTTCAATTACGATTCCTGTGTCAACAGCAATGATCAGATGTACATCCTGCTGGATGTTCTGTTTGAGGAAAATCATTACGAGGCATGTGTGGAAAAAGAGATCCGCAATGCTCTCCTTTTGACCGAAGGAGAAAACCTTGCCGTAACAGTACCGACAATCGACTGTATGCTCGGAGACAAACTTACCGCTTTCGCTCCGCACACCACAGGGATAAGATTCGGAAAAAAGAACCTCGAGATCATGAAACAGTTTTATGATATCAGCACTTTGGCAGACTGCTTCACGGATCTCGACTGCGTAAGGAAAACATTCTATTCCGTTTCCCGTACTGAAATAGGATACCGCCAGATCGACTGCACACCTGAAGACGTGCTGCTTGATATCATATCATCTGCGGTCTGTATCGGATCGAGGGGACGATACGGAGAAGAAGATTTCCCAAACTATCTGGAAGGAACCAGGAAAGTGACCAATCACATTTTCAATGCCGGCTTCAGTATGGAACAGGCGTCAAAAATGGCACCTCAGATAATATATCTTGCTTCCTGTCTGCTTACCGATACCCCGTTTGAACGAATCTCAGACCCGGGACCCTTTAAAAACGATATCCTTACACAACCGGACATCCGAATGCTCAAAACCATTAAAAAGGCAAATCCGGTCGGTTTCGGCTACCTCGTCAAAGCGGACCGGCTTCTTGCCAGTTATCGTACGCATTCTAAAACATGATATATATCCGGTTTTGTAATGACAAACCGAATCATATAAGTATATCAAGGAGGAAAAACCAATGAGGATCGTAAGATCGGTCCTGCTCCTTCTTATCGCAGCAGCACTCGTCATCGGGTGCTTTTATTATTTGGACTCAGGCTTCGATGGGAAGGATGTGCAGGTGGAAGACATCACGGTAACCAGCGAGCTGACCCGCAGGATATACGCCCTGGAGGACGCGATGACAGCTGAAAAGCAGGCTGAACTGGAATTATTTGAGGCCGAACTGGATAAAGAGATCGCGGCTTATCTGAAACAGCACGGCGGCGGAGGCTATACGGACAGTTCCGGCAACTATCATTATGTGCCGTCATCCGGCGGCGAAGGCGGTTATTCAGACGGAGGAGGTTACTCCTGCGGCGGAGGCAGCTCCGTCGGAGGCGGATCCGGAGGCTACTGGGTCCCGGCGGAAGAAGATGAAACAGAATGGAATTACTGCCAGGATTGCGGCACATGGTATACGGGCGGAGGAGACTGTCCGAATCCGGACTGTCCCGGACGGCATCCGCAATAAACAAAGAGAGGGGGATCACATGAAAAAACCTATAATACTGTTAGTACTCACATGTTTTCTGCTTAGCGTCTGTCTGCTTCCGGCAACGGAGATATTGGCCGCGCAGACATACCTGAGGATCGAGGACTTCTGGAATTACAGCTTCAATCAGTACGCGGCGAACCTGCCCTGGCAGTTCCAACAGCATCAGACGAGGTATTTCAATCTCTATTGGGTCGGGGGCAGCTACAACACCTGTGTTTACT
>JAGACT010000104.1 GCA_017613995.1 Eubacteriaceae bacterium | reverse complement strand
GCTCATACTCGAGATTGCCCAGGTACTCCAGTGTGCGGCCTCTGCCTTCCGCGGACTTCTCGGGAGCCACGGTCTCGGAGTCGTAGATCAGGACGCCGGCTGCGTGACGAAGGGCGATGGCTGCTCTTTCAGCATTCCTCAGTATTTCAAATTCTTTTTCAAAACTCATGATGATTCCTTTCCGATTATGATATTTTGCGGCAAAAGCTACCAGATACATTCTATCCTCTCAGGCTCCAAATGTCCATAGCGGGAATTGTCCGCCAAGCCTTTACAAACGGCTTTTTTTATAGTAAAATGCTGGAGTATTCAGCGGATATGCAGGAGTAGTACATCGGTAGTACACGAGCTTCCCAAGCTTGGAAGGCGGGTTCGACTCCCGTCTCTTGCTCCAAATGATGACCCCTTGAGATCCAAGGGGTTTTGTTTTGCGGCGATTATTAAACAGGCGATATAACCTGCTGTTGAAATCGCCCCGCTTTTTCTTATATAATACAGTCAGGAAACCGGTAAAAAAGGAAAGGCGGAACTCAGATATGTCATGCACAACGATTTTAGTAGGAAAGAAAGCAACGAATGACGGATCGACCATGATCGCGAGAACCGAGGATTTCATGTTCGAACCGAAGAAGATGACTGTCATGAACCCCGAGGACCAGCCGAGGAAATACAAGTGCGTCAACGGGCATCTGGAGATAGATCTTCCCGATGAACCGATGAGATACACAGCATGTCCGAATGCGGACCCCGAAAACGGCATCTGGGCTGCGACGGGCATCAACGAGGCAAACGTTGGAATGACTGCCACCGAGACCATAACGACCAATCCGAGGGTGCAGGCTGCGGATCCTTTGCTCAGAAGCGATGACCCGAATATTCCCTGTGGGATCGGCGAAGAAGATATGGTAGTCCTGGTGCTTCCTTATATAAGAACGGCCAGAGAGGGAGTCCTCCGCCTTGGTGCGCTTCTTGAAAAGTACGGCACCTATGAGATGAACGGAATCGCTTTCAACGATAAGGACGAGTGCTGGTGGCTCGAAACGATAGGGGGACACCACTGGATAGCGAGAAGAGTTGCGGACAGAGAAGTCGTGATCATGCCGAATCAGTTCGGCATGGACAGGTTCGATATGGACGACGCTTTCGGCGGGAAGGAAGAGAACCTTTGCTCCGCGGACCTCAGGGAATTCATCAGCGATAATTTCCTGGACCGCGGACAGGATGGCGTATTCAACCCGAGAAACGCTTTCGGTTCCGGTTCGTCCCACGACCACGTGTACAACACACCGAGAGCATGGTACATGGGAAGGACCCTTTGCCCGACGAGATACAGATGGGATGGAGAGAATGCTGATTTCACGCCTTTTAGTGACAATATTCCCTGGTCCTTCGTTCCTGAAAAGAAGCTGGCTGCAGAGAACGTGGCCGAGATGCTTTCCTCTCACTATGAGAACACTCCTTACGATCCGTGCGCAAAATATGCCGAAAAGCCCGGCATCTACAGGCCCATAGGCATCAACAGGACCGGCTGTACCGGCATATGCCAGATCAGAGGATACATGCCTAAAGAGCTTCAGGCTGTGCAGTGGGTGAGCTTCGCGTCGACGGCGTACAGTGCCTTCGTTCCGCTTTATACGAACGTATCCAAGGTGCCGGAGTATATGTCGGAAGTAACTACTGACGCAAGCACGGAGAATCTTTCCTGGGCGAGCCGCCTGATCGGGGCTCTGGCCGACCACAGTTACGGTCATTCGATATTGACGGTGGAAAGATACAAAGCTGCGGTCGCTGCGGGCGGACGAAGGATCATCCTTGAGTACGACAGGAAGATGAAAGAGTCCGGAAAGTTCGATCTTTTCGAAGAGGCGAACGAAAAGATCGTTTCCATAGCAAAAGAGGAAACGACGAAATGCCTTAACGAGGTCCTCCTGAACGCCTGCAGAGAGATGAAGAACGGATACTCCAGATGGGATAACTGATCATATATCAAGAACGAAAGGATGGTGCGAAATGCCTTATTTCTCAGATTGGACAATGATAATACTTATTCCTGCAATAATTCTGTCATTCTGGGCACAGTCCAAAGTGACCAGCACTTACTCAAAGTATTCGCAGGTCAGATGCTCAAGAGGATATACGGGCGCAGACGCGGCCCACATGATGCTGCAGGCCAACGGCCTGGGACAGCTGCCCATACAGGCGGTCCAGGGAACTCTCACGGACCACTTCGATCCCAGGAGCAACTCCATCAGCCTGTCGCAGGGCGTTGCAAACTATCCCTCCATCGCTTCGGTCGCCATAGCCTGCCATGAGTGCGGACATGCTCTCCAGCACAACGAGGGCTATTCGCTTTTGAGACTGAGAGACAACCTGGTGCCCCTGGTGAACATCACCTCCAGGATAAGCTGGCCCGTGGCTATCGTGGGCCTGATCATGATGGCTTCCGGATACGCTCTGGGCGGAACGCTTTTCAACGTAGGCGTGATCCTCTTCGGACTGGTAGTGTTCTTCAATCTGGTGACCCTTCCTGTGGAACTGAACGCTTCCAACCGCGCTCTCGACCAGATGATCAATCTGGGCATAGTGAACCAGGAAGAGCAGGGTGCAGCGAAGCAAGTGCTCAGCGCAGCTGCCATGACATACGTGGCGGCTCTGGCAGTGGCAGTCGCCAACATGCTGAGACTTCTGGCCATCAAGAGGAGCAGAAGCTGATGATTAAGACGACCCGCAGTGCCTCTGCGGGTCTTTTGTATTAGTGCAAATGAAAAAAGACTGCCGAAGGGCAGTCTTTTTAGCATTATCTTGTCGATCAATAGTTCTCGCAGTTCACTTCGAAGTAGCTCTGGGGGTGGTTGCAGGTGGGGCAGACCTCGGGGGCCTCTGTGCCGACTACGATGTGGCCGCAGTTCCTGCACTCCCAAACCTTGACTTCGCTCTTCTTGAAGACTTCCTGAGCCTCGACGTTCCTGAGCAGCGCTCTGTATCTCTCCTCGTGGTGCTTCTCGATGGCTCCCACCAGTCTGAACTTCTCTGCCAGCTCGGGGAATCCTTCCTCCTCGGCTGTCTTGGCGAAGCCCTCGTACATGTCGGTCCACTCGAAGTTCTCCCCTTCGGCGGCGGCCAGCAGGTT
>JAGACT010000009.1 GCA_017613995.1 Eubacteriaceae bacterium | reverse complement strand
GATGATCCCCGTCATCATCGGAGCGATAACCATCGGCCCCGGCGCGGGAGCGTTCCTCGGAGCCGTCTTCGGACTCACCAGTTTCATCCAGTGCTTCGGCATGAGCCCCTTCGGCGTTGCGCTCTTTGCCATCAACCCCATCTACTGCTTTATAGTCTGCGTCTGCACCAGGACCCTCATGGGCTGGCTCTGCGGAATCATCTTCAGGCTCTTCCCCGAGAAGAACCTGGCGGCCTATTCCATCTCCAGCCTTTCCGGAGCCCTGCTGAACACGCTGTTCTTCATGAGCGCTCTTATCCTGCTGTTCGGAAAGACCGATTTCATCATGGGCTTCCGCGGCAGCATGGGCGTTATAGAGTTCGTGGTGGCCTTCGTGGGCATCAACGGACTGGTGGAGGCCATAGCCTGCTTCGTGATCGCTACGGCCATCTCCAGAGCAGTGGCCAGATACGCCAGCCACTGACAAACTACTGAAAACCGGGAGGAACGTTATGTACATTCTCGCTGTGGACGTGGGAAACACCACGACGGAATTCGGACTGTACCACGATGACGAGCTGATCACCAGCTACAGATTCATCACCAAACAGGAAAGGACGATGGACGAAGCGGCCTTCTTCGTCAGAGATTTTCTGGAACTTCATTCCCTGAGCTTCTCCGACATCAATGACGCCGTGCTCTCCAGCGTAGTGCCGAACATCAACCAGATCCTGATAAACATGTTCCGCAAGTACATGAATGTGGATCCCATGATGATCGGACCCGGGATCAAAACGGGCATCAACGTGGCCACAGCCAACCCCAGGGAAGTGGGAGCGGACCGCATAGTGGACGCTCTTGCGGCATACGAGATCTACGGAGGACCCGTCATCGTCGTGAACTTCGGCACCGCCACCAGGTATGACTACGTGGACGCGGAGGGCCAGTTCAAGTACGCGGTGACCAGCCCCGGCATCAAGATATCGGCGGACGCCCTGTGGACGAAGGCCGCCAAGCTGCCCGAGATCGAGATCGCAAAGCCCGACACCATCCTGGTGAACAATACCATCACCAGCATGCAGGCCGGACTGGTATACGGCTGCATAGGACAGACCGAATACATAGTAAGGGAGATCCGCAGGGAGACCGGCACCGACGCCAAAACGGTGGTGGCGGGAGGATACGCTCCCATAATCATGCCCCACACCGACGTGCTGGACATCTACGATCCCCTTCTGACCATGAAAGGTCTCAAACTTCTGTATGACAAGAACAGGCACTGATTACTTCAGGGAGACTCTTGAAAAGAACGATGTGCTTCTGGCGCCGATGGCCGGTGTAACTGACGTCGCATTCAGACGGATGTGCCTCGGCCGGGGCGCCCTTTTGATGTACACGGAAATGGTGAGCGCCAAGGGCCTCGTGTACAGAAACGCCAACACCGCTTTCCTGCTGGAACTGGGAGAAGGGGAAAGCAGCACCGGGGTGCAGATCTTCGGCAGCGAGGAGGACTTCCTGTCCGCCGCGGTAAGGGATCACCTGAACGACACGGATTTCGCCTTCATAGACATAAATATGGGATGCCCAGTGAAAAAGGTGGTCTCCAACGGCGAGGGCAGCGCCCTTCTTCGGGATCCGAAGAAGGTATACTCCGTCGCGAAAAGCGTGGTGGATGCCAGCTCAAAGCCGGTAAGCGCCAAGATCCGCACCGGCTTCGACGAAAAGTCGGTCAACGTCACCGACAACGTAAAGGCCCTGGAGGACGCGGGGGTCGGAATGATCGCCGTGCACGGCCGCACCAGGGAGATGTTCTATACCGGCCGCGCCGACCGGGAGCTGATAGAGCGGGCCGTCGCCGCATCCGGGGTGCCCGTGATCGCCAACGGGGACGTTTCGTCCTATGAGGACTATGTCTCCATGCTTTCCGATACGGGAGCCGCCGGAGTCATGATCGGCCGTGCCGCCATGGGAAATCCCTTCATCTTCGAGGAGATAGCGGCGAAGAAATCAGGCGCATCCTGGGTGCCTCCCACCGCGGAGGAAAAGCTCCTCGCGGCCCTTCAGCACCTGGGCCTCATGAAGGGATACAAGGACGAACGCACCGCATGCTGCGAATTCCGAAAGCAGCTGTGCTGGTACACGAAGGGCATGAGCGGCGGGGCGGCCATACGCAGCGCCGCGGCAAAGCTGTCCGACTTTTCCTCCTTCGAGAACTACATCGGGCAGCTGCTGGAAAAGGTCCGGGAGGACCGAGATGCCCCGCAGCCTGATGTATTATGATAAAAAGCGCATGTCCATGCGCTTTTTTACTTATCTATTCCGTACTTTTCCCTCAGGGCATTTATGAACCTTATCTCCTCGCTGATCCTGCTGTCCACGTAGTTTTTCAGGAACCTGATGTCGTAGGCCGTATCCGGTATCCTGTCGACCCCCGTCATCACGCCGCTGTCGGAGGTGTAGGATCTCAGGGCCTCCTCCCTTTTTCGGAGTATCTCCCCTATGCGGGGCTTATCCAGGAACTGGAAGAACGCCACCCTCAGGTAGAACTCCTCGTCGTCGGAGGCGGCAGGCCCGCCGAAATCGGACAGAATCTCCACCAGCCGGCGGCGGCCCGCCTCCGTGACGGAATACACCTTTCTGGAGGGCCTGCCTTCCACGGCCTCCTCCCTGAAGGTGACATATCCGTTTTTCTCCATCTTTCGCAGAAGAGGATATATCTTGTTGTTGTTGGGGTTGAAGCCCGAAAGGAGCCTTTTGAGCTCATATCCGTGACAGGGCGATGTCATAAGACATGCCAGCACCATTAATTCCAGCATGTTTATTCCTCCGTGACCGACAGGATCTGCAGGGGACAGGCGTCCGCGCACCTGCCGCAGGCGATGCACTTTGACACATAGGATTCCTCCCAGCTGCGGCAGACCGTGCCGGAGGGACATATGTCGGCGCAGGCCATGCAGCCGACGCACCGCTTTCTGTCAACTGTCACGATGCCCCTGGAATTCCTGGAAAGGGCCTCCGTCGGGCATACGCCGATGCACGTGCCGCACTGATCGCATACATCCACGGTGATCCTGCCGGAAGCGCCCCCTATCCTGATGCAGGAAAGCTCTGTGTCGTATCTTTTGTAAAATGTCCCGCTGCAGGCCACCTCGCAGGAACAGCAGGCGCTGCACAGGGCGGGATCCGTCACCACTAATCTTTTCATACCAAGATCCTTCTGTACGGTTCCATTATACCATGCCGGGACGGCAGGGCAAGATGATTCGGAGGTCCAAAGCTCCGATTGACAGAACAGGGGCGTAACAATATAATAAAACCGGAGGACAGAGAAATGAGGATCATCACAGCCGATCTCGAAAACGCGCGGATAACGGACGAAGTCTTTGAGCGGGACTCCTTCAGTTCCCCCGGGGGCACGGGACTTGCCGCGGAATATCTGGCACAAAGGAGCCTGGCGGCCGGCCCCGGACAGTTCCCCCTGGTATTCGCCACGGGACTCTTTGCCGGCACCCGCCTCACCTCCTCCAACATCCTTTCCATGGGATGGGTGGATCCCTCCGGCGCTCTCAGGACCCCCGTTTTCGGAGGCGACGCGGGCAGAAGGCTGACGGACCACGGGGTAAAGCTCCTCTCCTTCGAAGGATCCGCCCCTGACTGGGTGTACCTCCACGTGGACGCACAGGGACAGGTCAGTCTGAGGGACGCCCGCTCCCTGGCGGGACGGGGCACGGCCGCTCTGGCAGAGCGTCTCAGGGAGCTCCACGGGAAGCGCAGCTCGGTGATCTGCATAGGTCCCTGCGGGACGGATCTGTTTGGGACATCCTGCCTCATGGTCACCGATGCCGATCCCTCCGTGCCGCCCCGGCAGGCTGCCGGAGCGGGCATGGGCAGAGCCATGGGGGAACGAAGGCTCCTGGCGGTGGTGACCGAGCATTCACCCCGCCCCTTCAGTGTGTCTTTCACGCCGGGGGAAAACGAGAGGTTCGGTGAACTGTGCCGTGTGATCAATTCCGCCATAGCCGAGGACAGCCTTACCGGCAGCAAGCTCCCGCTCTTCGGCCCGCTCCCCGGGGCGCAGGCTCCTGCTTCGGGATGGAGCGCTCTTCTCGGGTACCGGAACGATACGGCGCCTTCGTCAGCAAGCAACTGGAGGGATAAGATCATCTCCTCGGGAGGATACTGCGCGGTGCCCTGCATGCCGGGCTGCACAGTCCGCTGCTCCGGCCGCATCCCCGGCTCCGACGGGAGGAGCTCCCCGGCCGCCGTGGACTGCGGCACCGCCCTGGATTTCGGCTCCGCCACGGGCATTTTCGACATATCCGCCATAAGCCGCATCGAGCGTGTCTGCGCCGATCACGGCTGCGACCTTTCGATGACCGGCCGTATCCTGGGAGAACTGGTTAAAACCGGGGTGCTGGGCTTCGGAGACTCCCGGGGGGCCCTGAGGATCCTTTCCGGCATGTTTTCCGAGGACAGTCCCTTCCGGGAAATGTTCGCGGGCCCTTCTCAGGATGATACGGGGGACCCCGTGATCGAAAGCCCCCTGAGCCGGGGATACGAACCGCGGAGCGCAGAGGAGAGGGCCCCGCTGTGCTTCATGTGCATATATCCCTGGAGGGCCGTCTCGGCCTCCCCCGAAGCCGCCGGAGCCTTCGGGGAGCTGTGCTCCCTCATGGGATGGCCCTGCGGTGACGCTGCCTCTGACGCGGAGGAGCTCCTTCGTAAAAGCGAAGGAAAAATAGCATCATTACTGTCAAGATAAGTATAAATCAGCGCTTTCTCCCGCGGCGGGCCGCGGGAGAGACCCTTTGCCCCACAGGGACGGATCCTCCCCTTTCCCGGGAAACACGGAGCTTTTGAAAAGATTGAAATAAAGTCGAGTCATTCACTAATCGGAAACGATATTGAATGCATAATTCTCCATACAATCAAAAAAGGCGCTAAATTTGAATGAAGCGAGCTCCTCTGTCAAATAGGTTCCCAAATTTTAAAATACAGCGTAAAATAAGGTAGTTTACCCACTTCCTTTTGTTCTATAATATTATCAGCGGAATTTGATTCCGCGGAATAACTGCGCCCGGACAAGGATAAGGCGCGTTGTTTCGGAAGGATTAGTACAGCATACGCTGCTGCTAATATATCCAAAATCTTACTTCCGCATTTGCCATGCGGATAAGCCAATCCAATTCATACATTTACTCGGAGGTAAACTATGGGCTACAAGACAGACATTGAGATCGCTCAGGAGTGCGAACTCAAGGACATCAGAGAGATCGCAGCTAAGTTCGGTCTCAAGGAAGAAGATCTTGAACTGTACGGAAAGTACAAGGCAAAGCTCGACTACAATCTTCTGAACACCACAAAGGGTTCAGGCAACAAGGCAAAGCTCATCCTTACTACTGCTATCAACCCCACACCCGCAGGAGAAGGCAAGAGCACCACTACCGTTGGTGTCGCGGATGCACTTTCACGTCTCGGAAAGAACACCGCAGTCGCACTGAGAGAACCGTCCCTCGGTCCCGTTTTCGGAGTTAAGGGCGGAGCCGCAGGCGGCGGATACGCACAGGTCGTCCCCATGGAGGACATCAACCTTCACTTCACCGGCGACTTCCATGCCATCGGAGCAGCGAACAACCTGCTGGCCGCAATGGTAGACAACCACATCTATCAGGGCAATGAGCTGGACATCGACCCCAGAAGAATCACCTGGCACAGAGCAGTCGACATGAACGACAGACAGCTCAGAAACGCTGTTGACGGACTCGGCGGAACTTCTCAGGGTTACGTAAGAGAAGATCACTGGGACATCACCGTTGCATCAGAGGTCATGGCTGTATTCTGCCTCGCCACCTCCATCACCGACCTGAAGGAAAGACTGGCCAGGATCGTCATCGGCTACAGCCGTTCCAAGAAGCCCATCACTGCAGGCGACCTTCACGCTGAGGGTGCTATGGCTGCTCTTCTCAAGGATGCACTCAAGCCCAACCTCGTTCAGACACTGGAAGGAACCCCCGCGTTCGTTCACGGCGGACCTTTCGCAAATATCGCTCACGGCTGCAACTCCGTGCTCGCCACAAAGATGGCAATGCACTTCGCAGACTACGTAGTCACAGAAGCCGGATTCGGCGCTGACCTCGGTGCTGAGAAGTTCATGGACATCAAGTGCCGTCTCGCAGGCCTCAAGCCCGATGCAGTCATCATCGTCGCCACCATCAAGGCTCTGAAGTACAACGGAGGAGTTCCCAAGGCAGACGTTCAGAAGCCGAACCTCGAAGCTCTTGAAAAGGGTCTTCCCAACCTGCTCAAGCACGTTGAGAACATCACCCAGGTGTTCGGCCTGCCGGCGGTCGTCGCGCTCAACCGTTTCGCGAACGATACGGACGCCGAGATCGAGCTCGTCACCCGCAAGTGCGCGGAGCTGGGCGTCAACGTCCGGATGAGCGAGGTCTGGGCCAAGGGCGGCGAGGGCGGCATCGAGCTTGCCCAGGAAGTGATCCGTCTGTGCGAGCAGCCCAACGAGTTCAAGTTCGCGTATGACGTCGAGCTGCCCATCAAGGAGAAGATCCATGAGATCGCCACCAAGGTCTACGGCGCCGACGGCGTGATCTACGCGGGCAACGCCGAAAAGGAGATCTCCACGCTCGAGTCGCTCGGCTTCGGCCAGCTGCCCATCTGCATGGCCAAGACGCAGTACTCCCTCACCGACAACGAGAAGGTGCTGGGCCGTCCCACCAACTTCCGCATCACGATCCGTCAGGTGACCCTGTCCGCCGCGGCGGGCTTCGTGGTCGCCATCACGGGCGCCATTATGAAGATGCCCGGTCTGCCGAAG
>JAGACT010000103.1 GCA_017613995.1 Eubacteriaceae bacterium | reverse complement strand
TAGCCTTCGGCTACAAGCTCACCAATGAACAGTGCAACCAGATCATGATTGAGAACAACGCTACCCGTGCTCAGATGAAGGCTGAGGCCGAAGCCGCCAAGGCAGCCAAGACCGAATAATTCATACTGACGCTCAAAGCGATCTGTAAAAATACCAAAGGTGTAAATAAACGCCCGGGAGGAACACCGATCGTTCCTCCCGGACGTTTTATTCTCGGAAATTAAAAGAATATAAAGATTGTATAAAATATTGAGTAAAACCATCATTAAGCCCTTCCGCGGTCCGCGGAGGGGCATTTGTTCCCTATCCAGCAGTATCAGAGGTAAAAAACATCGTTTTTTTCGGACATAATTGATAAGAACAGGATTATTCTTAAACAAACAGGAATATATCTTAAATTATCCATTGACAAACTTATTATAAATATTATAATAAAAGTATAATTATATATATTATTTCAGGAGGCTTTAAATGGATAACAAAAACACATCCAATGTCAAGCTGCCGTTCGGTCTTGAATGGGGATTCGGTATCGCCAACTTCTTCATGCAGTTGATCGTGTCCATTTCCGCCAGCTACTTCACCTTCGTCATGACCGACGTGTTCATGCTCGGCACCACCGTCGCGGCGACAGTCAACGGCGTCAGTTCCATCACCGGCATCGTCAGCCTGTTCCTGTTCGCGGCGCTGTTCCAGTACACGAACCTCAAGTGGGGCCGTTACCGTTCATGGGTAATGATCCTTACCCCGACCCTCGTTATCGGATACACCATGATGTACATCCCCTGGAACGTCAGTCCCGCTCTCTGGTGCGGAATCCTTATCGTGGGCTACGTGCTCGCAGACCTGGGTGCCAGCGGAATCGGTACCTGCTGCCAGTCCCTTATGACGAAGTGCTCGCCCAATCCCGAAGGAAGAATGCTCATGCTCGGAAGACAGAACGTTCTGCACAACACTTCCAGAGTGGTCGGCGGAGCCATCGTGGTTCCCATCGTTACCCTTATCGGCGGAAGCAAGACTTCACCGAAAGGATACACCGGATACTTCCTCATCTTCTCGACACTGACCCTGATCGCATACTTCTGGCTGGCTCACGTCGTCAAGCCCTATGACCAGTATGACCCCAACTTCCGTCAGAACACCGCAAACAAGGTCAGCATGAAGGACATGCTGGCAGCTCTGGGCACCAACAGACACCTTTTAAGCCTGTTCATCGGAATCACCATCAGAGGATGCCTGACCCTGTCCACACAGATGGGAGCTTACTTCTTCACATATGTCTGCGGAGACCTTTCATACTACGCTCTGTACAACACCATCTCACCCTTCGGCGGGATCCTGGGCGGACTTATGAGCCCCTGGTTCTCCTCAAGGTTTGACAAGAAGAAGCTGTTCATCGCTTCCGTTGCTTTCCAGGTATTCATCTGCCTGCCCAGCATCGCCCTGACCTACTTCCTGACCGGGAAAGTCAATCCCCTGTTCGCGGTGATCATGCTGTCCCTGGGATTCCTTTCCAACAACATCTCACTGACCTACTTCAACACCTTCTGGATGGACTGCGCGGAGTACAGCTTCTGGAAGACCGGAAAG
Organism: Eubacteriaceae bacterium; assembly: GCA_017613995.1. GTDB lineage: Bacteria > Bacillota > Clostridia > Eubacteriales > Anaerofustaceae > RUG14186. The sequence continues at coordinate 5,059 of JAGACT010000103.1, read as the reverse complement.
GACGTCACTCCTGTTATCATGACCCTGCAGAAGATCCCCGCAAAGCTGTCCCGCGGAGTGGGAGCTTCCATCGGCATCGCGCTTCTCGGAAGCGCGGGCTATGTCGCGGGCCAGGCCCAGACACCTTCCGCACTGAACATGATCGTTATCCTGTTCACGCTGGCTCCGGCCATCTCCCAGTCGATATTCTTCCTGTTCATGATCTTCGGTTATACCCTGACCGGTGAAGAGACGAAGAAGATCTACGAGGAGAACGCCGCCACAAGGGCACGCCTCAAGGAAGAGGCAGCTGCAGCAGCGGCACAGAAGAATAACTGATACAGACAGTTTATTGAATGTAAAAGACCGATGCGTCCCGCAAAGGTCTTTTATGTATATTATCGGTTCATTCCGAACTACAAATATAAATAAATGGGAGGATAAAAATGGCTGTAGACAAATCATACACAGCAGAAGAAAGATTTCAGATCAAAAAAGACCTGATGGACAACAAGATCCCCGAGAGAGTATTCGTCAATCTCTCCCTCGGACTCGGAGTTCTGGCGGATTACGCCGGACTTCCCAGAGCGGAAGTCATGTGGCATCCCGAACTGCTCACTGATACCGTAAAGGAAATATGCACCAAATTCACATCGGACGTGCAGCCCTGGGGCGGCAACGTCCTGCAGCCCAGCGTTTACCAGGAGATGGGCGCCATCAACATCGTGATGAGCGACAAGGGCTTCATGCAGCACCCGAACACCCAGGCTCTGCTGGATGAGGACCTGGACGCGTTCATAGAGGATCCCCTCGCATGCATCGTCGAAAAGTGCTTCCCGCGCATCTACAAGAACCTCGATTACAATGTGATGCCGGTCCGTTCCCAGTACACATGGGCACTGATGTTCATGGCCACCGCCGACAACGGTTCCGCGTCGATCCCGAGGGCGGAGATCCAGAAGCTCAGGGATGAGTACAAGTGGTATCAGGGATATCTCGGAAATCCCGCGGAGAACTGCAGCGGATACACCACCTTCGACCTGATGACCGACCAGCTCAGGAGCTTCACCGAGATCTGCAAGGACCTCAGAAGAAGGCCCGAACAGATCATGGACTGCCTTGAGGCATTCTATCCGCTTTCATACAAGCTCTCACTGCCCGGAAAGCAGTCTCCGTATTCCGCATGCGGGCACGCACTGCACATGGGAATGTTCCTCAACCGCAAGCAGTTCGAGAAGTTCTACTGGAAGTTCTGGAAGAGAGAGAACGAAGACCACGCCGCGGCAGGCATCAGGACATCCGCGTTCTGCGAAGGCGACTGGATGCCGTTCCTGGACTACCTGCAGGAGCTGCCCGCCCAGAGCCAGCTGCAGTTCGAAAAGGGCGATCCGAAGATCGTCAAGGAGAAGCTCGGAAAGAGACACATACTGTCCGGATTCTTCCCGATCAGCTCTGTGGGCACTCTGAAGAAGGAAGAGCTGCTTGACAACGCAAAGGAGCTTTTGGATATCATGATGCCCGGCGGAAACTACGAGTTCAAGTTCGACAAGAGCGCCATAAGCCTCGCGGACGTCGACATCGACAACATGGCCGCCCTCAGCGACTTCCTGTATCAAAACGGCAGGTTCGACAACGTGGGAGCCACCGCAGGCGAAGCCTTCGACAGCAGCCTGTACACCGACTCCGGAATGCACGACAACTTCCAGAGCAAGTACTACCGTACCTGGGAGCAGTACAAGGCCATGAATCCCAACACGCCCGAAAGCGCAAAGGATATGGTCATGGGCTGGGAAGAGGCCATGCTCAAGAGGATGATGTTCTTCTGCAAGTAATATTTAAAAAAATCAATTCACCTAAGGCTGTCTCGAACTGGGACCTCCGGCCCGGGCAGCCTTTGCAGTCTCTGCGGCACAGCCGCTCAATAATATGAAAAATGGAAAGAGGTTAAAGCAATGTTTGTAAGAATACCCTACTCTGACAAGGAACTGTTTATCACCGAGACCATCGTCGGCCCCACGGGCGCTAAGACGGAAGTGCGCAATTTCCCGGTATCAAGAAGAGAGAACATAATGTCCCTGTACAGGGAAAAGAAGCCTTTCTGGATCCCTGCCGGCGGCGAGTCCGGCAGCATGTCAGGCCCCTGGGAAAAGCACCTGGCAAGAGGAAGCCGCTCCGACTTCCTGGATGATTTCGGGATCCAGTGGACATACGAGCCCATAGCCGGAGGTTCCATAGTGAGAGGAGACGCGAAGCAGCTTTTGGACAACGTCAACGAATGGAAGGAAAAGGTGATAATCCCCGACATCGACAGCTGGGAATGGGAAGAATATCTGGAGAAGACCAAGGTCGACATGAGCAAGCCCCTGCAGGTCAGCTTCAGCAACGGTTTCTGGTTCGAGCGTCTGATATCATTCATGGGATTCATGCCGGCGGCGATGGCCCTTATCGATGACGATCAGATCGACGCCCTGAAGGAGATGTTCGGAGTGCTGACGGATCTGGGCTGCAGAGTCGTCGATAAGTACTGCGAATATTTCCCGGCGCTGGACATAATCAACATACACGATGACTGGGGCAGCCAGAAGGCGCCCTTCTTCTCGGAGGACGTGGCAAGGGATATATTCCTGCCGTTCATGAAGCAGTACACCGACCACGTACACAGCCTCGGACGCATCGTTACCCTGCATTCCTGCGGCCACAACTTCGACCGTGCCGGCCTGTTCGTCGAAGCGGGATTCGACGGATGGACGCCCCAGCCCATGAACGATGTGGCGACTCTGTACAAGCTTTACGGAGACAGGATGGTATTCGGCGTGGTCGTAAACGATCCCGCCCTGCCCAAGCTGGACGAAGCGGGACAGCGCGCAGCTGCCCGTGAATTCGTGGACCGCTACAGCGAACCCGGAAAGCCCATCACGCTGGGCGGAGGATCCGCCTCCACAGCCACCCCCGCCTTCACGGAGGAGGTGTATATCTACAGCCGCAAGGTCTATGCCGAAAGAGGCTGACGGCATAACGGTCAATGTTTCAAAACAAAAGCGGGAGGGTCCCTTCGGGCCCTCCCGCTTCGTGCTCACCTTATCATTTTCTGATGATCTCCACTATCTCTCCCACGTACATTGTGTGGGGTGCTTCGTCACTGTATGTCTTTCTGACGACTTCCTCGGGCATCTTCGCGGTATCGAGATCCTGGGAATATATCTTTCTTGCCACCAGAGTGACTTCGGCCTCTTTGAAGCTCACGCCGCCTGCTGCCTCCACCGGGGTGAGGGAAGTCATGGCGATCTTGTCGGTATCCCTGCCGGAATACTTTCCGAGGGTGCCCATATCCTTTTTGTATTCATCCGAATAGAAGCTGACCGTGAACAGATCGTTTCTGTCCATGAATCCGTGGGTGTACCTGGCGGGCTTCACGTAGACCGTGACGACGCTTTTCCCCCACAGCGTGCCCAGAGCGCCCCACCCTATGGTCATGGTATTGAAATCGTCCATGCTGCCTGAGGTGAGAAGGGCCCATTTCTTCGCGAAAAGATCGAATGCCTCACTGAAAAGATCCATTGTTTTTCTCCTGATGTTTTTTATATATATCATTATATCATCCAATAGCTGAAAACGGAGCGCGTTTGATGGTCACAGCAGCGATATATCGAATAAAACCAAAGTTTTTAGAGGGTTTTTTCGTTGTCGGCATGATATAATTAATCTTAGTGTTTATACTTTCTTTATCTGTGTAACTTTTGGGGGGGATAAACATGAGTTACGTGGCAGAAGATACCAGACAGAAGCTTATCGAAGCGGCCAGAGAGCAGTTTTATAAAAAAGGGATAAACGACACCACGCTGGAGAAGATCACAAAGCAGGCGTTCGTGCAGCCCTCCGCCGTATCCTATTATTTCGGGGGCAAGAGGGGGCTGATCGAGAACGTCATAGACGGATTCTACAACAGGATCTACGAAAAGGTCGAGACCATAAGCGACAATGAAGAGATCAAGCCCATCCTGTGGATATATGTGCTGTGGAACAATATCGCCTTCGACAGCAACATCGCCCGATGCATGACGGAGTATCTCAGCATGGACGTTTCCGATCCCAACGGAGAGCCCACCATGCGCTTTTCGGAGTTCGTGGAAAAGACCAGATATACGTTCGATATGCACGAAGGGGACGAGGGCACGCTGCTCAACCCCTATTACTGTTTCTGCGTGAACAATCATGCCCTTTACGGTATGATGAAATACGCGCTGAAGACCGGCGGTGACCGAAACGATACCGTAAAGCTGCTGGCCAGGACGGACGTTCACATAAAGGCCATGATAGCGGGAGTCAGAGATCTGGATATCGTGAAGGAAAAGTGTGAGGAAGCGGAAGAGATCCTCGCGAAAAGCGAAGTAAAGGATCTCAGAGTTATGTTCTAGATCGGAATCAAGGCTGCGGCACTGCCGCAGCCTTTTATCTTTTTGTCAGCATGCATTCGAAGGGGAACCTGCTTTTGTCCGCATCCGTATCCGAGGCCTCGAGCACGCCGTTGGAGACGAGACTTCTGAGCCTTCTCGTCCAGAAGAGCCTTCCCATGTCGTCCAGCCTTCTGTCCTCGATCAGATCATGGACGGTCTCCGAGAAAAGAGCACCCCCGGGCGGTATCTTAAGCAGGATCTCGTAATCGAAATATCCGTCGTCCGCTCCGATGACGTTTCCTTCGGCGCCCAGTGTCCTTATGGGCGCGTTCTGTGCCGAAAGCTCCTTCCACAAGTCCTCATATTTGCGTCTTTTCCCCTCATCGAGAAGCCCGGCACCGCCGAAAGCGCCGTATATCACCTCCTGCGGAGCGCTTACGAGGTCGGTGAACCGAAACCGGCTGTCCAGTTCCATGTCTATCACTGTAAGATCCTTTCCCCTGACCAGGTCCATGAGAAAAGCCATCGAGCATATGTCCTTCGAAGAGGTTCCCCGCCAGATCCTCAGCACATCCGTACCCTCCCTGGCGGAGGCAACGGATTCACAGTATTCCCTCTGGTTATAAAAGTGGTCCTCGGTCTGCGAGGAAGGCCGCTCGCACAGAAGTCCGTACCAGCTTATCAGC
>JAGACT010000008.1 GCA_017613995.1 Eubacteriaceae bacterium | reverse complement strand
TAAACAACACAACCGGTCGGGACGCCGGGGATAGACCCCTTATCTTGTCGGAGCAACCGGCATAGCAGGGTAAAAAAGAGAGGTCAGTATTTCTGACCTCGAAGCCCCCACCTCAGCGTGAGCAGGTGGCGGGTAGTTCACAAATTAATGATCAAAATAATAAAAGTCTATTGTAATATGATTTTCGGTAGTGTATACTTCTTGTGGTCACGAAAGTGAACGAACGGATTGTTTTTGGTTACCCCCAATTAAGACCGGACCGCAGGCTCCCGAGCCGCGGTCCGGTCTGTTTTATTAAGGATAAACGCTCTTTTTTTACAGAACCATAAACAAATTTGAATAAATATGATATAATACCTCTAATAAGTAGAGTGTTTTTCTGAAAGATAATTCACTATATAAAAATTCTGCGTATATCGATACAAGTGTTTATTGACATCATAAAAACAAGGAGGAGCAATGGGTCCATTAGCATATGTGCTCATCATCATCGCTCTCGGCGCCGGGATAGGCATCGGCATCGTGCTGGCCAACAATTCCGGCAAGGGCAAGGTCGCCGAGGCAAGGCAGCAGGCTGCCCAGATCGTCAACGATGCGGTGAATGAGAGCGAGAGGATAAAGAAAGACCGGATCGCGGATGCGAAGGAAGAGATCTACGGACTGAGAAAAGATCTCGACAAGGAGATGCATGACAGGCGCAACGAGGTAAAAAGACTGGAAGACCGAATCATGCAGAAGGAAGAAGCCATCGATAAAAAGATGGATCAGATAGAAAAAAGAGACGAGAATTCCCAGCGCAAGGCCAGGGAGATAGAAAACAAGGAAGAAAAGATAAACAAACTGTACCAGCAGCAGATCAATGAGCTGGAAAAGATATCGCAATTAACATTTGAAGACGCAAGACAGATTTTACTGGATGAAACAGAAAAACAGATCTCAAGAGAGACTGCGCTGCTTATAAAGAACAAGGAAGCAGAGGCAAAGGAAGAGGCGGACAAGAAGGCGAAGGAGATAATCACCTACGCCATCCAGAGGTGTGCCGCCGATCATGTGGCGGAGAGCACCGTTTCGGTGGTCAACCTGCCTTCCGACGAGATGAAGGGCAGGATCATAGGCCGGGAGGGCAGAAACATCAGAGCCCTGGAGACCCTCACGGGGATCGATCTTATCATAGACGATACTCCCGAGGCAGTCATCCTTTCCGGATTCGATCCCGTCAGAAGAGAGATCGCCAGGATATCCCTGGAGAGGCTCATCGTGGACGGACGCATCCATCCCGCCAGGATAGAGGAGACCGTCAAGAAGGCCGAGGCGGAGGTCGATCAGAAGATGAGGGAGCTGGGAGAACACGCAGTGTTCGAGGCAAACATCGGAAAGATCCATCCCGAGCTCGTAAAGCTCATCGGCAGGCTGAACTACCGTACAAGCTACGGCCAGAACGTCCTGAAGCATTCCCTGGAAGTGTCCATACTGGCAGGCATCATGGCTGACGAGCTGGGCTTCAACGGCAGGATCGCCCGCAGAGCGGGACTGCTGCATGACATAGGAAAAGCTATCGACCACGAAGTGGAGGGCCCCCATGTCCAGCTGGGCGTGGATCTGCTGAAGAAGTACAAGGAGAACAACGATGTCATCCACGCTGTGGAGGCGCACCACGGAGACGTGGAGCCCCATACTGTGGAGGCGGTGCTCATCCAGGCGGCGGACGCCATTTCGGCGGCAAGGCCCGGCGCCAGAAGGGAGACCCTGGAAAGCTATACCAGAAGGCTGGAGAAGCTGGAGGAGCTGGTCAAGAGCTTCGACGGCATAGACAAGTGCTACGCCATTTCCGCCGGAAGGGAAGTGCGCATCATGGTCAAGCCCGAGGTGGTGGACGACCTGAAGATGGTGCATATCGCCAGAGACATAGCCAAGCAGATAGAGAACGATCTCGAATATCCCGGACAGATCAAGGTGAACGTCATCAGAGAGACGAGAGCCACCGAGTATGCCAAGTAGGAAAGAGGACAGATGAGAATCCTGGCATTGGGAGACGTGTTCGGCAGGCCCGGACGAAATTTGATAATCAGCAAAGCTGGGGAGATCCGCGCAAGATACCGTGCGGATTTTCTTATTGTGAACTGCGAGAACGCTTCCGGAGGAAGCGGAGTGTCCTCCGTCAACGCCAATGAGCTGCTGGCGGTGAGCTCGGTGGACGTATATACCAGCGGAAACCATATCTGGGACAAAAAGGATCTGAACAACATCATTCAGCAGACCGACAGGATCCTGCGTCCCGCGAACTATCCGTCCCCCTGTCCCGGCAGGGGCTGGGGCGTCTACAGGCTTGGAGGCGTCAGGATAGGCGTCGTGAACCTTTCCGGTACGGCTTTCATGGAGTCGCTGAACAATCCCTTCCTGGCCTTCGACGAGATCTACGAGAAGATACATCCCTCCTGCGACGCGATCGTTGTGGATTTCCACGCCGAGGCCACCAGCGAGAAGATAGCCTTCGGTTACCATGCGGACGGCAGGGCGAACGTGGTCTACGGCACCCATACCCATGTGCAGACCAACGACGCCAGGATACTGGAGCGGGGCACGGGCTACCTTACCGACATTGGCATGACGGGGCCCTACGACGGCGTCATAGGGGTGGACCGGGAGATCATAGTAAAGAACTATATAACCCAGCGCCGGAGCCGATACGAGACGGCTCAGGGCCGCACACAGCTCAACGGGGCGGTATTCGTTCTGGACGAGAAGGATTTTCGCTGCACGGGCATCGAGCTGGTCAGAGAGATATACGATTAGAAACAGCCGGCTCACCGCCGGCTGAGCGTTTATACAGCAAAACAATAACTGAAAGGCATTCAAAATGGACGAGAACATCATCGGACTGTACGGGCTGTGGTGCGAAAAGGCCACCAGAGACCAGGATCTTGCTGCGGAGCTGTCCTCCATAAGGGGCGACGAGGCCGCCGTGAACGAGCGCTTCTACAGACAGCTGGAATTCGGCACCGGAGGGCTGCGCGGCATAATAGGCGCGGGCACCAACCGCATGAACGTGTATACCGTGGGCAGGGTGTCCCAGGGCCTTGCCGATTATGTTAAGGCACGATTCGGAACGAAAGGGGCCGCCGTAGCCGTCAGCTACGATTCCAGGATAAAGTCGGAGTATTTCTCCAGGGAGGCCTCCTGCGTTTTCGCGTCCAACGGCATTAAGGTATATATCTATCCCGAACTGATGCCCACTCCCGCCCTGTCCTTCGCGGTAAGGCATCTGGGCTGCTGCGCGGGAGTCATGATGACAGCGTCCCACAATCCCTCGGAATACAACGGCTACAAGGTCTATAACGAAGCGGGATGCCAGGTGACCGACGAGGCCGCGTCGGAGATCTCGTCGTACATCGACAAAGTCGACTGCTTCGAAGGAGTCCGCTTCGGCGACTGGGAAGCGTTCCTGGAAAACAGAATGATAGAGTTCATCGGCGAGGATACCGTGACGGCGTTCATCGAAAACGTCAGGGCCCAGTCCCTGGTGGCGGACGAAACGGAGCTGGACCGGGATGTGGCCATAGTATACACTCCCCTAAACGGAACTGGCCTGAAGCCGGTGATACGCACCCTGACGGAGTGCGGCTACACCAACATAAGCCTCGTGGAGGAACAGAAGGATCCCGACGGCACTTTCCCCACATGCCCCTATCCCAATCCGGAGATAAGGCAGGCCATGGAGAAGGGCATCGAAAAGGCCAGGGAAGCGGGAGCTGACCTGCTGATCGCCACGGATCCCGACTGCGACAGGGTGGGGATCGCCGTCCGCGACGGCGGGGACTACCGCCTCCTCACGGGCAACGAGACCGGCATACTCCTGTGCGAATATATCTGCGAACTCAGGTGCTTCAAGGACAGGATGCCCGACGATCCCCTGATCATAAAGACCATCGTCACTTCCGACATGGTCCACTCCGTCGCCAGACGCTGGGGTGTCAGGGTGATGGACCTGCTCACTGGATTCAAGTACATAGGGGAGCAGATAGGATACCTGGAGCAGAAAGGGGAGCAGGAGCGTTACGTTTTCGGCTTCGAGGAAAGCTACGGCTATCTCGCTGGCACCTACGTCAGGGACAAGGACGCGGTGGTGGCGTCGATGATGATCTGCGACATGTTCGCATATTACCGAGCCAGGGGAAAGAGCCTTCCCGAGAAGCTCTCCGAACTGTATTCGAAGTACGGCTACTGGCTCAATACCCTGTATTCCTTCGGATTCGAGGGACAGGAAGGCTTTTTGAAGATGAAGCAGATTATGGCAAGCATCAGGGAGAACGGCCTCGCGTCCGCGGGCATCGTCACCGAAAGCGTGAAGGATTACAAAGACGGCATCGACGGCCTGCCCGCCTCCGACGTTCTGAAGTACACCCTTCCCGACGGCTGCACCATAGTGATAAGGCCCTCCGGCACAGAACCGAAGCTCAAGGTGTACATGTCTGTAAGAGCCGAAGACGAAGAGTCCGCAAAAGCGGAAGAAAAAAGGCTGTCCGAATCGGTCAGACAGCTCTTCGTGTAGGTATTTCAGTCTTCCTCCCAGAAGGGATCGTCGGAGAAGGATTCTCCCGAGGAAGCGTAATCTAGGTACTGTTTAAGCTGCTTTCCGCTGTTTACGAACACCATGTGTCCGTAATGGGGCGGAAAGCATTTTCTGTATGCGGTGTAGCGGAACCGCTCGTCCAGCAGAACGGCGCATCCTTTGTCGTCCTGGGTCCTGATGACCCTTCCCATAGCCTGGAGGACCTTGTTCATGCCGGGATAGACGTAGGCGTAGTCGAAGCCCGCGCGGCCCGTTTCGTCGTAGTGGCGCCTGATAAGCTCCCTTTCGGTGCATATCATGGGCAGGCTGACCCCGCAGATGACGGCGCCGATAAGCTTGTCCCCCACCAGGTCCACCGCTTCGGAGAACACTCCGCCGATGACCGCGAAGGCGGTGACCGCGCTCTGGGATGTGAAGTTGGCCAGGAACTGTTTCCTGGCGTTCTCGTCCAGGCCCCGCTGCTGCACCAGCACCTCATCCTCGAACTTCTTCTTATATTCCTCGTAAACGCTGTCAAGATACGCGTAGGAAGGGAAGTAAACGATGTAGTTTCCCCTTTTGCTGCTGATGACAGTGTTGATCCTCTCCGCCGCGTCGGCGTAGTACAGGGCTCTCTTCTGGTATGTGGTCCTGATCGAGGTGTCCACCGCGATCTTGAAGTTGTCGGGGTCGAAGCTGCTCTTCACGTTCATGAGATAGTCGTCCCTGGCTCCCCCCAGTATCTCGCAGTAGTAGTCCAGCGGGGTCAGGGTGGCGGAAAAGAACACGGCGCTCTGTCCCTTTCTGAGTATGGCGCTGAGGTATTCCCGGGCGTCGGTGCAGAAGAGCTTGAGGAAATCTTCCTTCACGTCATAGTAGAACACGTGGGAATCGTTCTTCAGATCCCAGATGCTCATGAACTTCGAGATGTTGAAGTACATGTCCAGTATGAACGGGTAGCGCTCGTCCTCCCTTTTGGCCCTCGAAAGGAACCTGTCCGCTTCCTGGCAGAAGTGGGAAAGGGTCATGTAAAAGGATGTGGAGGGATCGTCGAAGACATAGGCATCGCTGTCCAGGGCATCCTTCTTCCAGTCATCCATGCACTCCAGTATCTCGTCGGCGCAGGAACCCAGCACCTTGAGGGTGGGCGCGGTGCGCTTGAGTCTCAGAAGGTCCGCGCGGTTTATGACCTCGGAGTACATCTGCCGGCTTCGCTCAGGAAGGTTGTGGGCTTCGTCCACCAGGAAGATGTAATCTCCCCTGGGGTCCTCCTCAAAATACCGTTTAAGGGCCGCTGAGGGGTCGAAAACGTAATTATAGTCGCAGATAATGACGTCCGCCCACTCCGAAAAGTCCAGCGACATCTCGAAGGGGCACATGATGTGTTCTTCCGAGAGGTCCTGAAAGTCCCCCGCATCGAAAAGGTCCCTGCTGGCGAGCATCTCGTCGCGGCGGTCCCTGAGCTTGTCATAGTAGTCCAGGGCGTAGGGGCAGTCCTCGGGGTTGCAGCTGGTGACATCCAGGCGGCAGGCCTTTTCCTTTGCCGTCAGCACCAGGCTCCTTATGGGGAGCCCCTTTTTCCTGAGTATCGACAGGGCGTTGAGGGCCACCGCCTTCTGGGTGGATTTCGCCGTGAGATAGAAGATCTTCGGGTGGTTTAGGAAGGGCATCGCCTTGATGGCGGGATACAGGCTGTTGAGGGTCTTCCCGCTTCCGGTGGGGGCGTTCATGAATACGTTTTTGCCTTCCTTGATGATGCGGTAGATGCGGTTGATGGTCTCCTTCTGGTACATGCGGAACTCGAAGGGGAACTTCATTGCCTTTATTTTCGCGTTGCGGCTTTCCTCATACTTTTCCACTGCGGTGATGTGCTCCACGAAGCCCTTCACCAGGTCGTTGAAGTATTTTTCCAGTTCCTCCCTGCTGTCCCGGTATTCGAAGCACTTCAGGTCGTGCTTTTCGCCTGCAAAGATGTATGTGACTCTGTAGCGGATCTCCTCCAGATCGTGTTGCACCAGGTAGATATAGCTGTAGCACCTGCACTGGGCCAGATGCCCGGGATTGGGCTGCTCCATCTCCGAGAGGTCCCTCGTGGTGGACTTAATCTCCTCCACAAGGGGATCCCCCGCCGTATCCAGTATTCCGTCGGCCCTTCCGGATATCTCCAGCATGACATCGGAAAAAACGGTCCTGAAATTCATCGTCTGTTCACACAGATCGTCAGGACCGTACTTGCTCTGAATGTACTGATGGAGGCGTATGCCCTCCATCAGTCTCGAATGTGATGAAAATCTGTTGTCGATGGAGCCGGAGAGCATGCTCTCGGCGCAAAGCTCTCCGACGGATACACTGTATGTTCTCATCAGAGCTCCCTTCCGGCTCAGGCCTGTTCCGTGGCCTCCTCCTCGATCTCCTCGTCCTTGCTGACCTTGGCTATCGCGGCGATGGAGATGTCCTCATCCAGCTGCATGAGCTTCACTCCGGAGGTGCTTCTGCCCATGGTGGAGATCTCCGATGCGCTCATGCGGATGACGACGCCCTCGTTGGAAATGATCATAACGTCGTTCTCGTCCCGGTCTATGCACAGAAGGTCCGTGACCTCCCCGGTCTTGGAATTGAACTTGTAGTTCTGCACTCCCTTTCCGGCTCTGCCCTGGACGGGATACAGGCTGGTCTTGGTGAGCTTGCCGTAACCGTTTTCGGTGACGGTTAGGATATGCTTTCCTTCCTCGGCGATGTCCATGGATACCACCACATCCCTGGGGGAGAGCCTTATGCCTCTGACGCCCATGGCTACCCTGCCCATGGGACGGATGTCATCCTCACTGAACACGATGGCGTATCCCGCTCCTGTTCCCATGATGATGTTGGAGCGGCCGTCGGTGAGCTTGACGTCGATGAGCTCGTCGTCCTCGGAAAGGTTGATGGCGATGAGTCCGCTCTTGCGGGAGGAATTGTATTCCGACAGGGCGGTCTTCTTGATAAGGCCGCTGCGGGTGGCCATAACGAGGAAGGATCCCTCGTCGAAGGTCTTCACGGGTATGACCGCGGTGATCTTTTCTCCCTGCTCGATGGCCAGTATGTTGACGATGGCCATTCCCTTGGCGGTCCTGCCGGCTTCCGGCACCTCATAGGCCTTCAGACGGTACACCTTGCCCTTGTTGGTGAAGAAGAGTATGTAGCTGTGGGTGGACGTCATGAACAGGTGCTCGACGAAGTCGTTTTCCCTGGTGGCGTGGGCGGTGATGCCCTTGCCGCCCCTCTTCTGGGCCTTGTAGGTGTTGGCGGGGAGCCTCTTGACATAGCCCACATGGGTTATGGTGATGACCACGTCCTCTTCGGGGATGAGGTCCTCGATCTCTATGTCGTCTGCGTCGTTGTCGAAGCCAGTGCGGCGTTCGTCGTTGTACTTCTCCTTGATCTCGCTCATCTCGGTACGGATGATGTCGATGACCATGGACTCGTTCTCCAGCACCGCTCTGTAGTAGGCGATCATCCTCTCCAGCTCGGCGTACTCCGCCTCCAGCTTCTCTCTCTCAAGTCCCTGGAGCCTTCTGAGCTGCATGTCCACGATGGCCTTGGCCTGGATGGCGGACAGCTCGAAACGCTTCATGAGGCGTTCCTCGGCGTCGTCATAGGACGAACGGATGATCCTGATCACCTCGTCGATGTTGTCCAGGGCGATGAGCAGTCCCTCCAGGATATGGGCCCTGGCGAGGGCCTTGTCCAGATCGAACTTCGTCCTTCTTACGATGACTTCCTTCTGATGGGCGATGTAGCATTCCAGGATCTGCTTTAAGTCCAGCACCTTCGGCTGGTTGTGATCCAGTACCAGCATGGTGACTCCGAAGGTATCCTCCATCTGGGTGTTCTTGTAGAGCTGGTTGAGTATGACCTGGGCGTTGGCGTCCTTCTTGAGGTCGATGACGATGCGCATGCCCTTTCTGTCGGAAAGGTCATGGATGTCGGAGATTCCGACGATCTTCTTGTCCCGGACCAGTTCGGCCATTTTTTCCACCAGCTTGGCCTTGTTGACCATGTAGGGCAGCTCGCTGACCACTATCCTCTGGCGGGTGCTGGAGACCTGCTCGATCTCGGCCTTCGCCCTGACCCTGATGCGGCCCCGGCCCGTGGTATAGGCGCTTATCATGCCGCTGCGTCCCAGGATGATGCCTCCGGTGGGGAAGTCCGGTCCCTTGATGTACTTCGTCAGATCCAGAGCCGTCAGGGAGGGATCGTCCATAAGGGCAATGGTGGCGTCTATGACCTCGCCCAGGTTGTGGGGAGGTATGTTGGTGGCCATGCCCACGGCGATACCGTTGGAGCCGTTCACGAGAAGGTTCGGGAACCTGGCGGGAAGCACCAGGGGCTCCCTGAGGCTCTCGTCGAAGTTCGGGCCGAAGTCCACAGTGTCCTTGTTGATGTCCCGGAGCATCTCGGAAGCGATCCTGGACATCCTGGCTTCGGTGTAACGCATGGCGGCGGGGGAGTCCCCGTCCACTGAACCGAAGTTTCCCTGGCCGTCCACCAGCATGTAGCGGGTGGAGAAGTCCTGGGCCATACGGGCCATGGCGTCGTAGATGGAAGCGTCGCCGTGGGGATGGTACTTACCCATGACGTCGCCCACGATACGGGCGCTCTTTCTGTAGGCGCTGTTGGCTCTGACTCCCAGTTCCTCCATGCCGTAGAGGATCCTTCTGTGGACCGGCTTGAGACCGTCCCTCACGTCCGGCAGAGCCCTTCCCACGATAACGCTCATGGCGTAGTCGATGTAGGACTTCTGCATCGTGTCAACGAAATCTATGTGCTTTACGTCGTCGTAGGTGCTCTCCTCTTCGACGTCCGGATTGTTCATGTTGTCCTTGTCCTTAACCATATATCACCTTTAAATGTCGAGATTCTCCACCTTGGTGGCGTTCTCCGTAATGAAATCCCTTCTGGGCTGAACCTGGTCTCCCATAAGTATGGAGCACACGTAGTCGGCCTGCACTGCGTCCTGGATGCTGATCTTCAGCAGGGTCCTGTTGGCCGGGTTCATGGTGGTCTCCCAGAGCTGCTCCGGATTCATCTCACCGAGGCCCTTGTAGCGCTGCAGTTCCGTCTTGTCGCGGCCTATCTCCGAATAGATCGCTTCCAGCTGCTCCTCGTCGTAGCAGTAGCGGATGTCGCGTCCCTTCTGTACCTTGTAAAGGGGCGGCTGGGCCACGTACACGTAGCCGTGGTCTATGAGTCCCGGCATGTAGCGGTAGAAGAAGGTGAGCAGCAGCGTCCTGATATGGGCTCCGTCCACGTCGGCATCTGTCATGATGATGATCTTGTGGTAACGGGCCTTGTCAATGTCGAAGTCCTCCCCGATGCCGGTGCCGAAGGCCGTGATCATGCTTTTGATGGTGTCCGACGAAAGCATGCGGTCCAGCCTGACCTTTTCCACGTTGAGGATCTTTCCCCTCAGGGGCAGTATCGCCTGGGTCTTGGGATCCCGTCCCTGCTTTGCGGAACCGCCTGCGGAGTCTCCCTCCACTATGTAGATCTCGCAGTTGGCGGGATTCTTGTCTGCGCAGTCGGAGAGTTTTCCGGGCAGGGCCGCCGTGTCGAGGCCGCTCTTGCGCCTGACGTTTTCCCTGGCCTTCTTGGCCGCGGCCCTGGCCTGGGACGCCAGAGTGGCCTTTTCCATTATGATCTTGGCTTCCTGGGGATGCTCCTCCAGATATGAGGTGAGAACGCTTCCCGCGATGGTATCCACCATGCCCCTGATCTCGGGGTTTCCGAGCTTCGTCTTCGTCTGGCCCTCGAACTCCGGGTTCTTGAGCTTGACGGATATGATGGCGGTGAGGCCTTCGCGGATATCCTCTCCCGAGAGGGTCTCTCCCTTGTCCTTCTTGAGGAAGTTGAACTTCTGGCCGTAGTTGTTGATGCAGCGGGTGAGGGCGCTCTTGAAGCCGTTCACGTGCATTCCGCCTTCTGTGGTATTGATGTTGTTGGCATAGGAGGAGATGCTCTCGTTGTAGCTGTCGGTATACTGCATCGCCACTTCCAGTTCCCCGGCGTCGGTGGATTTCTCGAAGTAGATGATGGAGGGGGTCAGGGGCTCCTTGCCGGAATTCAGCAGTTTGATGTACTCCACTATACCGCCTTCGTAATGGAACTCCTCGTACCTGCCTTCCTCTGTGCGGTCGTCCCTCAGGGTTATCCTGAGTCCCTTGTTCAGAAAAGCCAGTTCCTGGATGCGGTGGCGCAGGGTGTCGTAATTGTAGACCAGCTCCGAGAAGATCTGATAGTCCGGCTTGAAGGACACGGTGGTGCCGGTGCGCTTGGTCTTGCCGATCACCGTCAGCTCATCCAGGGGCTTGCCTCTCTCATAGTTCTGCTCGAAGATCTTTCCGTCCTGATATACCGTGACCTTGAGCCACTCGCTCAGGGCGTTGACGACGGAAACGCCCACGCCGTGGAGTCCTCCGGAAACCTTGTAGTTCGTGTTGTCGAACTTTCCTCCGGCATGCAGCTTTGTGAGGGCTATCTCCACCGCGCTCCTGCCGTACTGGGGATGGATCCCCGTGGGGATGCCGCGGCCGTCGTCGATGACGGTGATGGTCTCTCCCGGGTTGATGATGACATCGATGTTTTTGCAGTATCCGGCCAGAGCCTCATCCACCGAGTTGTCGATGATCTCGTACACGAGATGATGCAGACCGTCCCGTCCCGTGCTTCCGATGTACATGCCGGGGCGCTTGCGTACGGCTTCGAGGCCCTCCAGGACCTTGATGCCGCTGGCGTCGTAAGTGTTGGTTGACATGTTTTCTCTCCTGTTCGTCAAACTGTTTCTTCTGTTATATTTCCTGACCGCACCCTGAAGGTGCGGGTGTCGGTGCCGGAGGGAACGAAATCCAGTCCGGTCCCCGTGATGAATACCTGTCCTCCGCTGAGCATCGAGGCTATTGAATCCCTTCTTCCCCGGTCCAGTTCGCTCATGACGTCATCCAGCAGGATAACCGGCTCCTGGTGCTTCACCTCCCGGATAAGATCCGTAAGTGCTGTCTTCATGCTCAGGGCTATGCTGCGCTGCTGGCCCTGGGAAGCGAACTTCCTGGCGGGGGCGGCGTCGATAAAGAAGCTGATATCGTCCCGGTGAGCGCCCACGGTGGTGGTTTTTGCGCAGATATCGCTGCGCCTGGCCCCGGCCAGGGCATTCCTGTAAAGGTCTTCTATCTCGTCGGCGCCGGCGGCGCTCTTGAGTATGTCGCTGATGTACGATACGGAGATCCTCTCGGATCCGCCGCTTATGGCTTCATAGCGCCCGGCCGCCATGCTTCCGAGCTGCCTGAGGGTCTTTATGCGGTACTTGATTATGGTGCTTCCCGTTTTCGCCAGGGTGTCGTCGTACACCTCCAGCAGTGGCTCTGAGGAAGGGGACCAGTCCCTGAGCAGGACCCCCCTCTGTCTGAGGGTGCGGGCGTATTCGGAGAGCACCCCCGAGTACGCCGGGTACAGACAGCTGATGGATTCGTTCAGAAAGTCCCTTCTCACCTGGGGGGAGTCCTTCACCAGCCTCAGGTCGTCGGGCCCGAAAAAGACCACGGAGAACATGTCCAGCAGGTTCTGGCGGGAGCGGATACGGGAATCGTTGATCGTATGCTTCCTGCCTTCACGGCTGATGGTCACGCCTACTGTGGGGTCCGTGAGATCGTCGCTTTTCACATCGCATACGATGCTGCAGCGCTCGCGGCCCTGCATTATGAAGTTCTCGATGGAACTGTCCCGGGGGCTCTTTCCGCTCAGGGCGAGGCATACCGCCTCGATGGTGTTGGTCTTTCCCTGGCCGTTGTCTCCCAGGAGGATATTTAGATGGGGACTGAATTCAAGACGCGTCCTGGAAATATTTCTGAAGCCGTCAAGGGACATCGAAATGACGTGCATTGCTGTCTTTTCACGGTGGGCCCCAGGGGGCCTTTTCCGGTGATCTCCTAACCTGAATATTATACCACAATCGAACAGATTATCCAAGGAAAATGAGGCTTTAAGACGAATAAAAATATCCTGTTTCTTGGCTTAAATACAAGATTTTTGAGGGCTTCACGGCCTGCTTCCCTACACGTAAGCCCGCGCTTTTGCGGACCGCCGCTGAAACATACTTTCAGAGTCCTTTTACCATGATTATAGGCTGCTTTTGGCGGAGTTCCTTCTTTCTTTTTACGAAAACAGGCGCTCAAAAACGGGCGGAGACACCTCAAAATCTGTATTTTTCATTTTGTCCCGGAAGAAAAATCGTATATAATGATTCTTTGTGAAAAGAAAGGTGTTGTTTGTATTATGGATGCAAAGCATATCAGAAACGTTGCGATAATAGCCCATGTCGACCACGGCAAGACCACCCTGGTGGACGCCATGCTCAAGCAGAGCGGCATATACCGGGACAACCAGGTGGTAGTGGAGCGGGTCATGGATTCCAATGATCTGGAAAGGGAGAGGGGCATCACCATCCTCGCCAAGAATACCGCCGTCATGTACGGCGACATCAAGATCAACATCGTGGATACCCCGGGCCACGCCGATTTCGGCGGCGAGGTGGAGCGTATCCTCAAGATGGTGGACGGAGTCATCCTGCTGGTGGACGCTGCGGAAGGGCCTCTGCCCCAGACGAGGTTCGTCCTGTCCAAGTCCCTGGAGCTGGGCCACAAGGTCATCGTGGTGATAAACAAGATCGACCGTCCCGACGCCCGCATATCCGAGGTCATCGACGAGATACTGGAACTGCTCATCGAGCTCAACGCCACCGACGAGCAGCTGGATTCCCCCATGCTCTACGCCTGCGCCAAGCAGGGCATCTGCACCGCGGATCTGGCGGTGCCCGGAAAGGATCTTCGGCCACTGTTCGACATGATAGTGAATTACTTCGATCCCCCCGAGGCCGATGTGAACGGCCCCCAGAGGATGCTCATCTCCTCTGTGGACTACAATGAGTACGTGGGAAGGATCGCCATCGGAAACATCGTTTCCGGCGTCCTCAGGCAGAACAGCGAGATCGCCGTGTGCAACTACCATGAGCCCGACAAGTACCACAAGGCCAAGGCCGTGAATCTCTATCAGTTCGACGGACTGAACCGCCTGCCGGTGACGGAGGCGGAGGCAGGCAACATCGTGGCCCTCTCCGGAATAGACAACATAACCATAGGTGATACCATCTGCGCTGTGGACAGCGTGGAGCCCCTGCCCTTCGTGAAGATAAGCGCTCCCACCATGGAGGTCACCTTCTCGGTCAACGATTCGCCCTTCGCCGGCAGGGAAGGCACCTACGTTACCAGCCGCAACATCCGCGACAGGCTCTACCGGGAGACCCAGAAGGACGTGTCCCTCAGGGTATCCGATACGGATTCCACCGAAGCCTTCAACGTGGCGGGCAGGGGTGAGATGCATATCTCCATACTCATAGAGACCATGCGCCGCGAAGGCTACGAATTCCAGGTGTCGCCCCCCAGGATCATCACCAGGGAGGTCGACGGCGTGAAGTGCGAACCCATCGAGAACCTGGTGGTGGACGTGCCCAGCGACTGCGTCGGTTCGGTCATAGAGAAGCTGTCCGCCAGAAAGGCGGATCTTACGAAGATGGACAGCATGGGGACCCGTACCAGGCTTGAGTTCCTGATCCCCACCAGAGGCCT
This sequence comes from Eubacteriaceae bacterium, assembly GCA_017613995.1. Classification (GTDB taxonomy): domain Bacteria; phylum Bacillota; class Clostridia; order Eubacteriales; family Anaerofustaceae; genus RUG14186. The sequence continues at coordinate 13,986 of JAGACT010000008.1, read as the reverse complement.
GTTCGGCTACCGCAACGAGTTCCTCACGGATACCCGCGGAGAAGGCATCATGGCCAGCGTGTTCGACTCGTACAGCAAATATAAGGGAGAGATAGCCCGCAGGGTCAACGGATCCCTGGTGGCCTTTGAGACGGGCGAGGCCGTGGCCTACGGACTGTTCAATGCCCAGGAGAGGGGAAGCCTCTTCATTTCCCCCGGCACTAAGGTCTACGAGGGCATGGTCGTTGGCATGAACCGCAAGAGCGGGGACATGGCGGTCAACGTATGCAAGCAGAAGCAGCTGTCCAACATGAGGGCCGCAGGGCACGACGACAAGCTCAGGCTGGTGCCCCCCAGGATCCTTTCCCTGGAACAGTGCCTGGAATTCCTGGCGGACGACGAGCTGCTGGAGGTGACCCCCGAATCCCTGAGGATAAGAAAGGCCATACTCAACAAGGAGATGCGCCTCAAGGCCCAGGCAAGGAAGAATCAGTGAGAATACAAAGCGGAAAGCCCTGCGGCTTGCCGCTTTTTTTATTGTCATAAACCTGCCGATAGGGTATAATAGACGTGATTCGGTACAAATACATTTTAAAAGGTGATTTATGTACAAAGTAGTATTCAAACAGACAGGCATGAACGATGTCGTCATCGATGCCAACCCCGGTGAGATCCTCCTGGATCTGGCGAAAAAAGCCAATGTCCCCATCGACGCACCCTGCTCCGGCAACGTGAGCTGCGGAAAGTGCAAGATAAGGGTCATCGAAGGCACCGTTGAGAGCTCCCTGACCAGGCACCTCTCCAAGAGCGAATGGGAAGAGGGCTACCGCCTCGCGTGCAACTCGAAGATATGCGCCGACTGCGTCATAGACGTTCCCGACATTGCCAGCGCCTATCAGAGCAGGATGAAGATAGCGGATCTTTCCAGCTATTCCGAAGTCAAACTGTTCAACGATATACAGAAGGGCATAGAACAGGCGGGGATAGTTTTCTCCACCGACATGAAGATGATCCCGGTGAAGCTGGACGAGCCCACCATGGACGATACCATGCCCGACAACGAGAGGCTCGAGAGGGCCCTCAAGGAGATCACCGGGATCAAGAGGGTCTACATACCCTTCGAGGTGCTCATAAAGCTCCCAGTGTTCATGAGGGAGCACGGATATGAATTCAAGTGCGTCACCCAGACCTTCCAGAACCTGCTCACCGTGCTTGACATAGTGGATATGGGCGAGGAGAAGATCTACGGTTTCGCCCTGGATATCGGCACCACCTCCGTGACGGGACTGATAGTGGACGTCCTGACGGGCAAGATCCAGTCCAAGGCTTCCACCGGAAACGGACAGATCCGTTACGGCGCCGACGTCATCAACAGGATCATCCAGCAGGGCAAGCCCGGAGGAATAGATCATCTCCGCGACGCCGTGTGCGACGAGACCATCACCCCGATGCTTCTGAACATGTGCCAGGACATCAACATCGAACCCAGCCAGGTATACCGCATGTGCGTGGCCTCCAACACCACCATGAACCATCTGTTCCTGGGCATCCCGGCGGAAAACGTAAGGCTCGAACCCTTCGTTCCGACGTTCTTCGAGTACAAGACCCTTTTCGGCAGGAGCATCGACGTGCCCATCAATCCCAATGCAAAGGTGATAATTGCCCCGAATATCGGCAGCTATGTGGGCGGCGACATCACCGCCGGCACCCTGGCCAGCCTCATATGGACGAAGCCCGAGTATTCTATCTTCATCGACCTCGGAACGAACGGCGAGATCGTGTTCGGCAACTCCGATTTCTTCATGAGCTGCGCCTGCAGCGCCGGACCCGCCTTTGAGGGAGGAGACATAAGCTGCGGCATGAGGGCCTCCGACGGAGCCATCGAGAAGGTCTACATCGACAAGGAATCCATGGAACCCACCTATACTGTCATCGGGGACACCAAGCCCGTGGGCATCTGCGGCAGCGGCATCATAGATATCATCGCGGAGCTCTTCCGCACCGGAATAATCAACGGCAAGGGCAAATTCGTCAGGGAAGGCAGAAGAGTCGTCCATGACGAGCACGGCACCGGCAGCTACGTGGTGGCGTTCCGGGAGGAAGCGGGAAGCGTCAAGGACGTGCTCCTCAGCGAAGTGGACATAGACAACTTCATAAGGGCCAAGGGAGCCATCTTCTCCGCCATCAGGTGCATGCTCTCCATGCTGGATCTGGAAGTGGACGTTATAGAGAATGTGTACGTGGCCGGCGGCATAGGCAGCGGCATCAACATGGAGAACGCCATAATGATCGGCATGCTGCCCGACGTGCCCCTGGAGAAGTACAAGTACATCGGAAACTCGTCCCTGATCGGATCCTTCTGCATGCTGACCTCCACCCAGGCCTACAACAAGGTCTTCGAGATGGCCCGCAACATGACCTACGTGGAGCTCTCGAACCAGCCCAGCTACATGGGAGATTTCGTAGGTGCGTGCTTTTTGCCCCACACCGAGGAGACGCTGTTCCCCAGCGTGATGGAAAAGCTGAATTCGTAGGAAATAACGAAGAAGTCCCATTGGGACTTCTTTTTTATGTTCGTATTTTTTATGCTTTGCTCCCCGCTGACGGGACCTCAGATATCGAATGCCCAGTTCCCTCCCCGGAATACGCTCACAGTTTTCCCGTCCCTCAGCACGGCGTCTATCGCCAGATCATCGGAGCCTATCATGAAGTCCACGTGGATCATGGAATCGTTTATGCCCAGCTCCCTTGCCTCCTCCAGGCTGTAGCGGGAGTAATCCTTCAGGGAATCCGCGAAGCCCCTTCCAAGGGCAAGGTGGCAGGATGCGTTCTCGTCGAAGAGGGTGTTGTAAAACAGTATCCCGGAATTGCTGATGGGGGAGTCCATGGGCACCAGGGCGCATTCCCCGAGGAAGGCCGCTCCCTCATCCATGGAGATTATGGTCTCAAGAAGCTCCTGGTTCTTCTCCGCGTGCACTTCGACGGCGCGCCCTCCCTCAAAGCGGATACTGAAGTTTTCGATAAGCTGTCCCTGGTAGGAAAGGGGCTTCGTGGCGTGTACGATGCCCTCGGCAGCGCCCCTTTTGGGGGAGATGAACACTTCCTCCGTGGGAATATTCGGATTGAAGTATATATCCTGCAGGGAGTACTCTCCCCCGCCCCTGAATTCCGCCTCGTCGATCATTCCCACCCTGAAGCTGGTGCCGTTGGACGATGAGTAGCGCAGTTCCGTTATGTCCAGGCTGTTCAGATAAGCGCACCTTGCCTCCAGCTCCCGGTCGTGATCGTCCCAGGCCTTCAGGGGATCTTCGGTGACTCTGGATGTGCAGAGGATATCTTCCCAGAGGGCTTCGACGGCTTCACTGTCCTTCAGGTCCGGATAGATCTTCCTGGCCCAGGCGATGCCCGGCACCGCCGCTATACACCACTGATAGCGGTTTTCCAGTTCGTCCGTATATTTCTTGGTCCCGGGATACAGAGCCTGTCTGGAGGCCGCCAGCTTCGCCTGGTCCATGTCTTTAAGGCCGTCGGGATCCTCGCTCATGATATATATCCTGCAGGGCAGGCTCTTCGTGTAGTGGATGAGCCTGGCTTCCTCCCAGTCGGTCAGTTCGGAGAGGTTCTCCAGACTGCGGTACTTCACGTGCAGCTTCGTCAGCTCCTGCATGCCCATATCCACGATCACCCTGGACGCCCCGGCCAGGTAACATTCCTCCGTGAGGAGGCATACGAAGCCGGTCTGATCCGGTTCACACTGTATGACGACTTCCTGGCCCGGCTGGATGTTCACGCCCTTCCGGGCTATGAGCCTGGCGTAGCTTCTTAGTCTTTCACCGTCCATGCCTATTTCTCCTTCTCCTTGTCCTTCTTCTTTTTAGTCAGAAGTATGATGAGCAGTATGATGATGACAAGGGCCATGCCGCCGATTACGAAGATGTACCAGGGGATCGAATCCTCTTTGGATGATCCGCCGGGATCGCCCTCGGGCTTCGTGCCTGTGCCGCCTCCGGAGGAGGAGCTCTGGTCCTTTAATACCGCCACGTCAAAGGCGACGTCGCCCTCTTCGAAGCTCACCGTTACCCTTACTATCCCGCCGGGGGCGTATTCGGCGCTCTTCGGTGAATAGCTCTTGACGTCGGAGTCATCGAGGTAAATATAGTCGTAATTGGTGGTCACCATGACCTCCAGACCTGTAAGGTCTATGGACTCGCCGTCCCTGTATTCCATCTTGTTCGGAAGCTGAGTGATCCCTATGCCGGTCACGGTCTCCTTGTCCGTCACCACCAGGGTGATCACCGACGAGTAGCTGAAGTTGGTGAGCACGCCGTCGGCACGGTCCTCCACGCCGCACACGTAGTAGTACCATCCCGCCTCGGAGGTGTCGGGCACGAATATCGGCTCGTCCTCGGCGCCCCTGTCCACTGCGATGATGTCGAAGAGCCTGCCCGAGGGAGTCTCATACCACAGGTAATACAGGTTGTCCCCCTTCTCGCTGACATTGCCGCTGGTGCAGTGGGCTTCGCAGTACAGTTCCACGTAATCCCCCTGCTTGCAGGTAACCATGTGGGGCACGATTATCTCGGGCGGTGTGAACATGTCGGGGTATCCCACCATGATCACAGCGTGGGCGCTCTCCGCGAAGTACTTGTAGTCGGGGGTCTTTACGATACAGTAGATCTCCGCCCCGTCAAGACCGCTTTTGACGCCGGAGATGTAGAATGTGTTGCCTATGCCTCCCACTCCCATGCCTTTGGACGGGTCGCACTGGCTGACCCACGGATCCGAAGCGCTGTAGCCTGTGGCCTTGTAGATGACGTTTTCGTAGATGATGTACCATTCATACAGGTACTTCTCATGGCCGGGATCGTTCTGCACCTTGCACTGGTAGTAGGCGTCCCCGCCCTCGGGCCATCTGAGGTTCTGCGGGTCCTGGCCTATCACCGGCACGTCATCGGCAAAGGAAGAGCCGGCAGTGAGGGCCAGTACCAGCAGGATAACGGTAATGATCGCGATTATCTTTTTCATTTATGCCTCCCAAATGATGTTTTTTTATATCCCGCGGTTTTCTCCTGCGGGACAGGATATTCAAAGGGCGCAGGGATCCCCTGCGCCGCGGACTAGCGTTTTGAGAATTTGAAGCCGAACACGGCTCCGCAGATGCCTCCGATGACATGTCCCAGCTGGGAGACATTGTCGCGGATGAACACCCCGTTGTATACTTCCCGACCTATGTAAAGCACCGCGATGAGTATGAACGTCACGGGTATGCTTCCGTCCGACACGCTGACGAAGGAGGAAAGGATAATGAACATGAATACTATGCCGCTGGCCCCGAGGACGGCGGTGCCGTAAAAGAAGGTGTCGATGATGATGCCCTCCACGGCGGCGGTTATGAGGATCATGATCAGCAGGTTCCCCGAACCGTACTTTTCCTCCAGGATGGGTCCCAGCAGGAGTATGAACATCATATTGTTGATGTAGTGGTCGACGCTTCCGTGTCCCAGCACGTGTCCGAAGAGCCTCACATAGGTCAGCGGATCGCCCCAGGAGGAAGAATATGTGCAGAAATATCTGTAGGTGCTCGCTCCTCCCGTCAGTTCTCCCAGTATCAGTACTGCCAGGGAGATCAGCGCGAACCACAGTACCACCGGTGAATTAAACTGTATCTTCAGGGAAGATCTCTTCAAGGCTGTCGCCTCCTTTCTCGAAAATGACGGTATCGAATCTGCTCAGGGCGTCTCTTACCTGTGCTGTCCCCCTGGGCGCCCATCCGAAGGTCTGGATGCCGAAAAGTCTGCACACCTGAAGTCCCAGGGAGCTGTCGGTGTATCGGTAGGATATGAAATGGGGCCTGCCTATAAAGTTGACAGTAAGGGTCCTCAGAAGGATCATATTGATAAGGTCCTGCCCCCTGTGTCCTTTGATGTCGCCTGAGGCCAGCTGTCCCCTGAACACGTCGGGGGCGTTTTTCTTGAACCATCCGACTATGGCAGGGGAGAAGCTCTCAATGCACATGCAACCGTCATAGCCCCGCAGAAGCTCGAGCACTGCGGGACACAGCCGTGTATCCGTGGCGCCGAGATAGTATTTCAGCTCGCACAGCACCGGCAGGGGGGACATCACCTCCAATACCTCTGAGTAGAGGGGTATCCTTTCATCCGTGCCGAGAAGACGCAGCTCCGACAGCTCGTCATAGGTCATGTCCCTGACCTTTCTGTCCACACCGCACATCCTTAAAAGATCCTCGTCATGGAACACAACGACTTTTTCATCCAGGGTATACTGTACGTCAAGTTCCACCCCGAGGCCGGCTTCCTTCGCGGCCCTGAAGGCGGCAAGGGAATTCTCCGGGATCGTTTCGTCGTGCAGGCCACGGTGGGCCAGACGGTCGGCGGGGAAAGCTTTTTTGCGGGACGCATCCGGGCTTACGGCAAACATGTATGCCGCCGCAGCGGCTCCGGCTCCCATCAGCAGTTTTTTCACTGACATGATTTACTCATCTCCTCAGTCATCGACATCGAATGCTTCCAGCCCCTTCTTTTCGACCACGGCGGAATCTCCGTGCTTTACGCCGAGCATGGCGATGAAGGAAACCACAAGGCATACCACCGCGTAGGGGAAGAGGGTGAAGTAGCCGACATATTCAAGAAGGGCTCCGGAGAGCACCGGGGTGATTATCTGGGCGGACATGGAGAACGTATAGTAGATGCCGGTATACTTTCCAATGTCGGAGCCCTTTGACATCTCCACCACCATGGGAAGGGTGTTCACTATGATGGATGCGTATCCCATTCCCATCAGGGACAGTATGATCTTGAAGACGTCGCTGTAGGTTTTGATGCATGCCGCTGCGGCGAAGGAACCCGCCATGATCAGTATGCCTCCCAGCACCGCTTTCTTTCTGCCTATCTTTGAGGTCACCATGCCGATGGGCACATAGGACAGGGTGGCCACCACGGTGGCTATCATCATGACTCCGGCGAAGTTCCCTCCCGCCAGGCCCAGATAGCCCTGGGCGTACTTGGAGAATGCGGTGGTAACGGCGTTGTACGCCATGAAGAAAAAGAAGATGCACAGCAGGATCCCGATAAGGCTCTTTTTGATCTCCTTCGAAAGAGCGGCGTTGCCGCTCTCCTGCTCCATGTCGTCCACAGTGGGGAACCGCCTCTCCAGTTCCTCCCTTTCCGCCACCAGGGCGTTTTCCCTGATGGTGATGAAAAGTATGGCCACGGCCGTTACCATGATGGCGGAGACCGCGCCGAACAGGATGGAATAATTGACCCTGCCGGAGGAGGGCATGCCCACCTTTATAAGCACCAGGGAGAGTATGGCTCCCACCGTGCCCATCAGGTTGATGATGGCGTTGGCTTTCGAGCGCAGCTGCTTGTGGGTCACGTCGCTCATCAGGGCCACCGCGGGGGAGCGGTATGTGGCCATGGAGATAAGGGTAAGCCCCAGGAATACCATGAACATGATGAGGTTGACCTTGGTGTCGGCGATCGCCATAAGGTTCATGAAAACGACTGCCGCCGCAGTGCCGCATATTATGTACGGCATCCTCTTGCCTATCCTGGTTGATGTCTTATCGGAGAGGCTCCCGAACAGCGGAAGCATGAACAGGGCCAGCACGTTGTCTATGGCCATGATCCCTCCCGACAGGGTATCTCCGATATGGAAGGTATTTTTAAGGATCAGCGGGATCACGCTGTCGTAAAGCTGCCAGAAGGAGCAGATCGAAAGAAACGCGAATCCCACGAGGATCGTTCTTTTTGTGTTGAGTTTGAGCATTGGTTTTCTCCTGCAGTATGTTCTGATAGTATTTTACGATAAGCATTAATGGTTGTCAACCGGAGCCGGGGGATGTTTTAGCTTGAAAACACCGAAGAAAAATTATATAATCTGCCCGAGTGGACTATATTTTTACGGAGGAACTCCATGACCCCGCTGCAGATGATCACCGTCGCCATAACAGGATATCTTCTCGGATGCATACATCCGTCATATCTGTTTGCCCGGCGCATCAAGAATATCGACATCAGAGAACACGGCAGCAACAATACGGGTGCGTCGAATGCCACCATCGTACTGGGCTGGAAGTACGGCATCATAACCGGCGCCATCGACATCTTCAAGGGACTGCTCGCCGTGGTCCTGGCTTCCCACGTCATCGCCTCCGGCAGCCATGCCGCCTATCTCGGCGGATTCTTCGCCATCATCGGCCATATGTATCCCTTCTACCTGGGCTTCAGGGGAGGAAAGGGCCTGGCCACGGTGATCGGCTTCTTCGGGGGAGTCAACTTCTTCCTGACGCTGGGAGTGTCCGCCCTGTTCATAGCGGTGTCCCTTATCACCGACTACATAGTCATGGGCACCGTCACCTTCGTCATATGTTTTGCATACTACACCGTCAATACATACGGTCTTATGAGCTTCGAGTCCGCCGTGGCCCTGGTGGTCGCCTTCATGATCCTGATCAAGCACAGGAAGAACTACAAGAGGATCTGGAACAAGACGGAAACGACCCTTTCCAGCATGTACAAAAAAAAGGACGCGTGAGCGTCCGCCTGTCCGGATGACAATGATCCCGGGACTTATATCCCGGGATCATTTTTTCTTGATTATGCTTCTTCCTTCAGCGCGGTGATCAGGTCGGCAGCCACCTTGTTGATGGACTGGCTGCCAGCCACCAGTACCAGATCTCCTTCGGAGGCATTGTCCTTGATGTATGCTACGATGTCCTCGAAGGCGCTGATGACCCTGGCGGGGATGCCGTACTTCGATACCACGGCTCTCGCTATGTCCTCGGAGTAGATGTCCCAGTCGTTGTCCTCCCTGTCGGAATAGATGTCGTTGAGGACCACTTCGTCGGCCTCCTTGAAGGCGTCCACGAATTCGTTGAACAGAAGGAAGGTCCTGGAGTAGGTATGGGGCTGGAACACCACCCAGAGCTTGTTGTGGCGGTAGTTCTTGCATGCCGCGATGGTGACCCTCAGCTCCTCGGGATGATGGGCGTAGTCTTCGAATACCTTGATGCCCTTTTCCTCGCCTCTGAACTCGAAACGTCTCTTGGCTCCGTTGAACTCGTTGAAGGTCCTCTGGATGACGCTGTTGTTGATGCCCAGATGGTGTCCCACGGCTATGACCGCCAGGGAATTCATGACATTGTGCTGTCCCGGGATGTTCAGGGTGAATCTTCCGAAATACTGCTGATCCATCAGAACGTCGAAGGAGGGCTTGCCCACTTCGTCGTAGACTATGTTCTCGGCTCTCCAGTAATTATCCTCTCCCAGTCCGAAGGTCTCGATGTGGGTGTTGATGTGGGGAAGGATCTTTCTTACATGCTCGTCATCGCCGTTGGCCGCCAGGAAACCGTCTTCGGGAAGGATGCTGGCGAACTTGGAGAAGGATTCCGTGATCTGGTCGATCCCTCCGGTGAAGTAATCCAGGTGATCCCTGTCGATGTTGAGGATGACTCCTATCTTGTGCTGGGTGTGCAGGAAGCTGTCCACGAATTCGCAGGCTTCGATGACGAAATGTTCGCTGCGTCCCACCCTGGCGTTGCCGTCGATCTGCTTGATGGTGCCTCCGACGGAAATGGAGGGATCCATTCCGGCGTTGAGGAGCATCAGCGCGGTAAGGGACGACGTTGTGGTCTTTCCGTGGGTGCCGCTGATGGCTATGGTGTCCGCGTAAAGCTTTGAGAGCAGTCCCAGGAAGTAGGAGCGCTCAATGATGGGGATGCCGTAGCTGTCCGCCGTGACTATCTCTATGTTGTCCAGGTGGATCGCCGCGGAGTATACCAGAAGGTCAGCGTCCCTGGGGACATTGTCGGCGCTGTGTCCGTAGTGGATCTTCACGTTCTTGGCTTCAAGCTTGTCCGTGTAGGTGCAGGGCCTCATGTCGGAGCCTTCCACCTCGAATCCGTTGCTCAGGGAAATGGAGGCCAGTCCGCTCATGCTGGTGCCTCCTATGCCGACGAAATAGATCTTTTTAATGTTATCCAGGTTCTTGGTCTGATTCAGTTCCATAACGTAACCTCATTGATTTTTACTTAGATATTGTAGCATCATTGCCCTCCGGAATCAATACGGCAGGGCAGTTTTGCGTTACTGTGAAAATTTGTAAGATGCTTTTGTATTATTATTTTATGTCAGGTATTGTTCGGGTTCCGACAGCCCCATGATTTAATCGGCTAAACATTTTGATTCACCGAGATAAAAATAAATGCGTAAAATATCATCAAAACAGACAAATTACGATATAATAAAGTTAACATTTCGGGGAGGTATCATTATGCAGGTTACAGACATTCGCGTTCGTCAGGTTTTTGACGAGGGCAAGATGAAGGCAAGAGTCTCCGTTACCTTTGACAACCAGTTCGTGGTTCATGAGATCAAAGTGCTTGACGGTGAGAACGGTCTTTTCATCGCAATGCCCAGCAAAAAGCTTCCTACAGGGGAGTACAAGGATATAGCCCATCCCATCAACAAGGAGACACGCCTGATGATCCAGGAGCTCATCCTTGAAGCCTATGAGCAGAAACTTGCCGAAGAAGAAGCTTCGGAGGAATAACGGACATACCGTGTCCGCAAGCCAGTTGCATGATCAAAAAAGGCATGACCCTCAGGTCATGCCTTTTCCCTTTTTGTCATGCGTTGAGTACCCTGGAGAGGAACTCCCTGGTACGGGGATTTTTCGGATTCTCGAAGATCTCCTCGGGAGGTCCGTCCTCTGCGATGACTCCCTTTTCCAGGAACATCACCCTGTTGGATACGTGGCGGGCGAACCCCATCTCATGGGTCACCACCAGCATCGTAAGGCCCGTGGTGGAAAGGTCCCTCATGACTTCCAGCACTTCTCCCACCATCTCGGGATCCAGGGCGCTGGTGGGTTCGTCGAACAGCAGCACCTCCGGGTCCATGGAAAGGGCCCTTGCAATGGCGACCCTTTGCTTCTGTCCTCCGCTGATCTGGCGGGGCTTCGCGTTGAGGTATTCCAGCATCCCCACGCTGGTCAGATATTTCCTGGCGGTTTCCTCTGCTTCCTCACGGCTCTTTTTGAGCACCTTCATCTGGCCCAGCACGCAGTTTTCCAGTACGGTGTAGTTGTTAAACAGATTGAAGGACTGGAACACCATCCCCACGTCGCAGCGGTAGCGGGAAAGGGGTATCTTTCCGGACTGGACGTCCACTCCCTTGTAAAGGATGCGGCCCTGGGTCGGTGTCTCCAGAAGGTTGATGCATCTGAGCATGGTGCTCTTTCCTGAACCGGAGCTGCCTATGATGGAAATGATCTGTCCCTTGTCCACGTCAAAGCTGATGTTATGCAGCACTTCGTTTTCACCGAAGCTTTTTTTCAGGTTTTCGATCCTAAGAACGTTCTCACTCATTGCCTTTTGCCTCCAGGTTCACTCTGATGGTGGAGCGGCTGTCGGACTGGGAACCCACGATCACGTAGGTATCCGGACCGTCCATCTTCTTTTCCAGGAGCCTGAGAAGTCTCGTGACGGTGAAGGTCAGGACGAAGTAGATCGCCGCTATGATGAAGAACACCTCAAAGTACTTCAGATAGGTCCCGGCGGCGGACTTGCCGGCGAAGAACAGCTCGAACACCGATATGACGCTGAGCACTGAACTGTCCTTTATGTTGACCACGAATTCGTTTCCTATGGAAGGCATGATGTTCCGGGTTGCCTGGGGAAAAATGACGTAGAGCATGCACTGGGCATGGGTCATCCCGATGGAAAGAGCTCCTTCTCTCTGGCCCGGATCCACCGATATGATGCCGCCGCGGATGATCTCTGCCATGTAGGAACCGGTGTTGATGGACACGATGAAAATCGCCGCAGCTATCTTGTCAACGGCGATATTCTGAAACAGTCCGTAGTATATGACCATGGCCTGAACGATCATGGGGGTCCCTCTGAACACCTCTATGTATACGTTCATCACCAGCTGCATCAGCTTTACGATGAACTTCTTTGCGAAATGGTCGGTCGCTGCCGTTTCTATGGTCTTGATAAGCGCCACCACCATGCCGATCAGGAAACCGAAAACGGTTCCCGTGATGGCTATGATCATGGTGTTTTTTACTCCCGTCACGAACAGGGGGCTGTATTCATGGATAATGTATGTCACCCATTGCCAGAAAGTCTGCGGCATGTCATGTACTCCCGATAGGTTGATTGTCCAGCTGGTTGTCAGTTGCCCAGAGGCTGGTTTGCGACAGCCTCGTCCATCATGGTCTGTCTTGTCTCGTTGTCGATCCCGGCGAGGATGGCGTTGATCTTTTCAGTAAGATCGCTGCCCTTCACAAGGCCCACGGCCACGGCAACGTCCTCTGGACTGGCGACGAATCCGTTTCCTTCGCTGAATTCAACGAAGGTCAGATCGGGGTTGGCTTCCTGGGCGGAGACCGCTCCCGGACGCTCCGAGATATATCCGTCGATCTTGCCTGAAGTCAGGGCGACGATCATGGCGGGGAAGGTCTCGAGGGCCACTTCCTTTTCAACTCCGGGGATCTGGTCGATGACGGTGTAGTGGAACGTATTGAGCTGTCCGGTGATCTTCGCTCCGGCGAAATCAGCGAGGCTCTGGGCGTTCACATAGGGTCCGTCCTTTCTTACCACGATGACCAGCTCGCTCTCATAGTAGGGATCCGTGAAGTCGATGGTGAGCTTTCTTTCCTCAGTGGGGCTCATTCCCGCGATGATGGCGTCGATCTCTCCGCTCTGGAGAGCCAGGGTGAGACCGTCCCATTCGATCTTGACGATCTCGAGCTCCATGCCGAGTCCCTCGGCGATGAGCTTTGCGATCTGGACGTCGTAACCGTCGGCGTATCCTCCGCTGGTGATGGGCACGCTTCTTTCGGTCTCATTGGTCTGAGTCCAGTTGAAGGGTGCGTAATCGCATTCCATGCCTACTCTGAAGACGGCCTTTTGCTGTTCTCCGCCGCCTCCGCTGTTTGATCCTCCTCCGCAGGCGCAGAGGCTGAACGTCATTACCGCACAAAGCATCAGGATCAAGATTTTTTTCATTTTGTTTTCCTCCCTTAACAGTTAAAGACCGGCAGGCGCTTCGTCCTGCCGGAAACATGCTTTCTGATCCGCAAAACGATAGCACTCCACATTTCTGTGACAGTCATAAGCATCTTATGCTTATGACCAACATTCCCCGCCTCATACCGGGGGATGTTTCGGCGATGATCCCTTTCGCATCCGTCTTCGCTGCCGTATGAGCGGCTGGACGGGACTACTGATGATCAACGCGCCTCTATCTGTCTTTGTTGTCTATGTGGCATATGATAATATATCCGCCACCGATTGTCAATAAAACAGGAGCAAGTTTATCCGAATTTGTATACAATTCGGTACACAGTACCGGGAAGAGTGATTTCAGACTCAAAATTAATCGGTATTTAATGGTGTTTGCGGGTGCGCTGATATATAATTGTGCCGTAAAACATCATCTTTTCGGAGCAACACAGATGGTAATTATAAAGATAAAAGACGGGGGACGGATATGTCTGGAACTGGACCGCGACGCCGCTCCCGCCACCGTTGACAATTTCCTGTCCCTGGTGAGGGAGGGCTTCTACGACGGCCTTACCTTCCACCGTATCATTTCCGGCTTCATGATCCAGGGGGGATGCCCCCTCGGAAACGGCACCGGAGGCAGCGGAAAGCACATCACGGGCGAGTTCGCCGCAAACGGATTCGACAATCCGATACGGCACGTTAGGGGAGTCATCTCCATGGCCCGTTCCTCGGACCCCAACAGCGCGTCGAGCCAGTTTTTCATCATGCATCAGGACGCACCCCATCTTGACGGGCAGTACGCTGCCTTCGGCAGAGTGGTGGAGGGCATGGAGGAAGTGGACCGCATAGCCTCCGTCCCCACGGATTTCAGAGACCGTCCCAGGGAGAGCGTCATCATAGAATCCATCACCGAAGAGTGAAGGGCGATATAAAATGGAAAAGGGAACCGTTGCGAAAATAGTGGCGGCGGG
>JAGACT010000102.1 GCA_017613995.1 Eubacteriaceae bacterium | reverse complement strand
TCATAACCACGGGAATAGAGCATGCCTGCGTCACCAATACCTGCGGCTACCTGGAGGATAAGGGAGCCGCCGTAACGTATCTTTCCGCGGACAGCCTTGGAAGGATCGACATTGAGGAACTGAAGAGTTCCATAAACGAGCATACGAAGATAGTGTCCGTCATCTGGGTGAACAACGAGACGGGCATAGTACAGGACATAGAATCTGTTTGCCGCGCCGTAAAGGAACGCGACAGCCGCATCCTTGTACATCTGGACGCCACCCAGGGCTTCGGCAAGATCCCGCAGGATCTGTCCTGTGCCGACCTGGTCAGCGTTTCCGCCCACAAATTCCACGGCATGAAGGGCATAGGAATCCTCTACATCAAAAAGGGAGTGCACATAAACGGCATCATGATGGGCGGAGGACAGCAGGACGGCCTCAGAAGCGGGACCATCAACGCTCCCATGATAGCAGCTTTGGGAAAGACCGTCACCATGACGGACCCCAAAAAGGTCAGTTCCGCCATGCTGCCAATAAGGGACGCGCTGTACGGCAGGCTCTGCGAGGCCTTCGGTGAGGAGGCTCTCAATTCCAGGATCAGACAAGCTGCCTACGCCCCCCATATCCTGAACGTATCCTTCCCGGGACTCAAGGGCGAAGTCATCCTTCACATGCTGGAGGATAAAGGCATCTACGTTGCCACTTCTTCCGCATGTTCCTCCCGCAAGAAGAAGAACTCGGTGCTGGAGAACATGGGATTCTCCCAGGAGAGGATCAACGGCACCATACGCATAAGCATAAGCGAATTCACCACCGAAGAGGAGACGGACATGCTGATGAGCGAGCTTAAAGGCGCCGTGACCCTCCTTCGGGGACTCAGAGGATAGACCATGGAAAGAATGCTTCTTTTAAGATACGGCGAGATCAATCTCAAGGGCCTCAACAAGCACTACTTCGTCGATACGCTCCTTGCCAACGTCCGAAACGCCCTCAGGGGCTTCGATCACGTCAGGCTCAACAAGATCCAGAGCCGCATCACGGTGGAAAAATACCGCGACGAGGACGAGCAGGCCATCATCGACGCACTCAGAAAGATCTTCGGCATCGTATATATCACCAAGTGCGTCAGGACCGAACTGGACATGGACCTGATAAAGGACGCCGCCCTTCAGGTCATAAGGGACCTTCCGGGAGCCACATTCAAAGTGGAAGCCACCAGGGGCAACAAAAAGTTCTATCTTGAGTCACCCCAGATCGCCAGGGAAGTGGGAGCCCATATCCTTCGTAACGGGGTGCCCCTCAGGGTGGACGTGCATAATCCCGACATCCTCATTACAGTGGAGATCCGCGATCTTGCCTACATTGACTACGAAAGCGTCAGGGGCGAAGCGGGCCTGCCCCTGGGTACCGGCGGAAAGGGCGCCGTGATGCTCTCGGGTGGGATCGATTCCCCCGTGGCCGCCTACATGCTGGCCCGGCGCGGCATGAAGGTCACCGGCATTCATTTTCATTCGTATCCCTTTACCAGCCTCAACGCCCAGGACAAGGTGGTGGAGCTGGCGGGGAAGCTTGCCGGATACAACGACGGCATGCAGGTGGTCATGATAAGCCTCACGAAGATACAGCAGGAGATCATCCGATGCTGCAACGAGACCTATCTGACGGTTATCCTCAGGCGCTTCATGATACGCTGCGCCCAGCAGTGGTGCCTGGAAAACGGCATAGCATGCCTTATAACAGGCGAGAGCCTGGGTCAGGTGGCCTCCCAGACCGTGGAGAGCATCACCTGCACCAACGCCGCCAGCGTGCTGCCCATCTTCCGTCCCCTGATCGGCATGGACAAAAACGAGATCGTATCGATTGCCAGGCACATCGATACCTACGACATATCCATAAGGCCCTATGAGGACTGCTGCACCATCTTCGTTCCGAAGCATCCCCAGATAAGGCCGGTGCTTTCAAAAGTCCTGGCGGAGGAGGAGAAGATCCCCGACGCCCAGGAGATGATAGACGAGGCAGTCAGGACCGCGCAGGTGGTCACAGCCTGACATAACGGCCCGCTGAGAGCTTCTCAGCGGGTCTTTTTTGCGCACGGATCGCATCTGAAGGGATAAAAAATGGAATTCCGGTCAAAAATAACCCCCGGGGGGGGTTAAAAGCTAAAAGTCCATGTCATATAATATCCGAAACCGCATGTGATGCGGTACTGGATAAGTTAATAGGACAGTATCAGGTTCTCGAAAGAGCGAAGATGGAATCCGGTACAAGCCGGAGCGGTACCGCCACTGTAGACAGCGAGTGCTTCCCATATGTCATTGGGTGACCGAGAAGACGGGAAGGGCGTCTGAGCTGTGAGCCAGGAGACATGCCTGATGGTACACGGGATGCGAAAGCGTCCGCTATGAAATTTTTGCAGCATAAAAACGGAGCCGCATCGCGCGGCTTCTTTTTATAAACAAATCTATTATAACAAACAGGAGAAAACAATCATGAAAAAGACTCTGTCGATCCTCGTTGTCCTCTGCCTTCTGCTTTCGGTCTTCGCCGGATGCAGTTCGGGAGGAAACGGCGGGAGCAGCGAACCCAAATGGCTCAAGATGGCTGTGAGCTTCATGTATCCCAGCCTCGACGTGCATAAGGACTACAACGGATGGTACACTTCCATCTACGGCATTTCCGAGACACTGTTCCGTGTTGACGACGACATGTCCATCAAGCCCCTTCTGGCAACAGAGAACTATATCGTCAGCGACGACGGACTGACCTGGACCTTCGAGCTGGCGGACGCCAAGTTCTCCAACGGAAACCCAGTCACAGCGGAAATGGTCGTAAGAAACCTCCAGCGCCTCGCGGAAGTAAACGAGCGTTTCGCGTACCTGAAGGAATTCACCCTGATCGCCGCGGATGACAAGTATTTCTCGATCACCACGAAGGACATCTATCCGACCCTTCTGACCGACCTTACTTCCCCTGAGATGGGCATCATGGATCTGGACGCCACCGAGGACTTCGACAATGCCCCCGTGTGCACCGGACCCTTCGTCGTGAAGTCCATGGTCCCCGAGGAGACCGTCGAGGTCGAAAGGAACACCGCCTACTGGAACGGTGACGTAAAGCTCGAGGGAGCCACGTTCATCTATCTCGCGGACGACGAGGCCAAGCTGAACGCCATGCAGGCCGGAGACGTGTACGCCTACAACAGCGTTACCGCCGCCGCCAAGGCCATTTACGAGGCTGATCCCAAGACATATAATCTGACAGTGATCCCGGCCACGAGACTGCAGTTCTACGTGCTCAACAAGAACAATCTTTCCGACAACGTCCGCGCCGCCATCAACCTGACCGTGGACAACGACAAGATCGCCGAGTACCTCGGAGGAACAGTTTCCGCAGCTGTGGGACCCTTCAATCCTGCGGCTCCCTACGGACAGGTCACGAAACCCGCTGTGGATACCGTAAAGGCAAAGGAGCTCATCGAAGCTGACGGATATACCATGGGAGATGACGGATTCTATCAGAAGGACGGAAAGACCCTGGAAGTCAGGATCCACTACTACAAGGCACGTTCTCTGGATTCCATCGCGGTCCTTATGCAGGAACAGCTGCAGGATATCGGAATCAAAGCCACGCCCATAGCCGTTGAGGACGCCGATTCCACGTATGCCGCCACAGGTGATTACGATATCGCCCTTTACTGCATGATCGCCGACAAGGCGGGCGATCCCTATTTCGCCATCAACTCCCTGTTCAGAGAGGCCAGCAGATGGGCAAAGGCGGGATTCGCCAATGACGAATGCGAAGCTCTGATCAATGAGCTGGAATTCGAGACCGACGTCGCGAAGCGCGCCGAGCTGGCCAACAGGATCGTTCAGATGGTCATCGACGACAACGCCTTCGGATTCGTGGGACTGTTCAACAAGACCACCGTCACATCTCACGGAGTGACCGGCGTAGCCGAGAACTGCCCCTTCGATTTCTACGGTATCGACGCCGATACAGATATGAATTAAAGTATTGTCTCCGCAGGAGATCAACCAAAAGGGCCGGTGCACTCACCGGCCCTTAATGGAACAGACTATTCGAAAAGAGGTTTTCCGATGGGAAAGTACATAGGCAAAAGGATGATACATCTCGTTTGGATAATGTTCGCGGTGAGCTTTCTCACCTTCCTTCTGATGTATCTCTCACCCGGGGACGCGGCCATGAAGAAACTGTATGCCCAGGGGGTGGAGGTATCGGAGGAAGTGCTGGAGGCCACCAGGAAGAGCATGGGGCTGGACAGGCCGTTCCTGGTGCAGTACGGAGACTGGGCCCTGAAAGCCCTCAGATTCGATCTGGGCACATCTTTCAGGGACAATACGCCGGTCTCGGCCAAGATACTCAAGGGCCTTCGGTATACTTCTGTGCTGACCCTGTCGAGCCTTATCCTGTCCCTTCTGATCTCACTGCCCCTGGCTCTGATCACGGCCCTCAAAAAAGACACGCTGCTGGACGATATAGTCAGATTCTTCAGCTTTATCGGGAATTCCCTTCCGAACTTCCTCATATCCGTCCTGCTCATGTATTTTCTGTGCGTTAAGGCAAAGCTGCTTCCCGTGGTGGCGGACAAGAGCTTCAGGGGGCTCATAATGCCCTGCACGGCCCTGTCAATACCCCTTACAGGACGATTTATACGGCAGTTCAGGGCGGAGATCCTGGAACAGCTCTCCAAGCCCTTTATAACCGGGGCTCAGACCAGGGGAGTAAAAAAGCGCTACATCCTGGGGAACGTGCTGCATAATTCCGCCATTCCGATCCTCACGATAGTTGGGCTTTCCGTGGGTACTCTTCTCGGAGGCAGCGTGGTCATCGAGACCATCTTCCGATGGCCCGGTCTAGGGAAAATGGCCATGGACGCCATTACCTACCGCGACTATCCCGTCATACAGGGCTTCGTGCTCTTTACTTCGACGGTATACGTAGTCATCAACCTTGTTACCGACATCAGCTACCGCATCGTGGATCCGCGGCTGAGGGAACAGTGAGGCACCATATGGAAAACGACAGAAAAGCACCGCGAAAAGTGCGCATACGTTTCACCGTATTTCTTGTCATGGCGCTGATACTGGTGGCTGTGAGCCTTCTGGCGCCTTATCTTTGCCCAAACGATCCCAACAGGACATCCTCAGCGAATATGAACGAGGCTCCGTCCTCCCGGTTCCCCATGGGGACCGACCGGTTCGGAAGGTGCGTCTTCTCGAGGGTTCTGATGGGGGCCCGCACCTCCATTTATTCCGCGGTGGCTCTTGTGGCCATGACCTTCGTCTTCGGCACCTCCCTGGGCATGCTGGCGGGCTGGTACGGAGGAGTGATCGATTCTGTTATCATGCGGCTTGCCGACGTGATGCTTTCATTCCCGCAGATGGTGCTGGCCATTGCCGTGGCGGGCATCCTCGGAGGCGGCATGGGCAACGCCATGCTGGCCATGGGCATCACGGGATGGACTGTGTACGCCAGGCTGGCCCGGGCCCAGGTGCTCGCTCTCCGGGAGGAACCCTACGTGCATTACGCCCATCTCTCGGGCTGCGGCACGGGGACCATCCTCGTTAAAACGATGCTGCCCAACATCCTGGGACCCATGATCGTAAACGCCACCACCCAGATAGGAACGATGATGATAGGCATAGCGGGACTGTCGTTTCTGGGCATCGGCGTCATGGAACCCAACGCCGAGTGGGGAAGCATGATAAACCTTTCGAGATCATACATCCAGCTGGCACCCTGGGCCGTACTGGCCCCCGCCGCCGCGACCATCATTACGGTCATGATCTTCAATTATCTCGGAGACTG
>JAGACT010000101.1 GCA_017613995.1 Eubacteriaceae bacterium | reverse complement strand
TCTCCGGGTATCTCTTCCGATGGTGGCTCTCCCCGTCCACCAGCTCGAACTGGGGCAGTACGTAGGAAAGGCACCGGTCGAAGACGTTCTTTACAAAGCCGGAAAAGCCTCCGAAGGTCAGGCGGCTGTAGACGATGACCTCCTCGGAGGCGTGGATCAGTTCCCCCATGCTGTCGTATCCGTCGGAGACCACGCATTTGCCCGGAGTCTTCTTCCAGCATCCGAAGCATCCGATACAGGGTCGTATGGTGCCGCTGTCGCCTATAAGCACCGCGTCGGACAGATCCTCGGGGATGTCTGACAGTTCCTCCTGTGTCAGATCGTGTATTATAAGCTTCATAATTTATTACCTGTCGAAGAGTTCCTTCGCCTTCAGGGCGAAGCGCTCTCCGTAGACAGTGAAGTATTCCCGGTAGTTCTCCAGGCCGTTGAAGGATTCCACGTTGTCGTTTACACCCACCGGTCCCAGATGGATTATGGGGCGGCCGCAGGAGCCTCCTCCCGAGAAGCACAGCATCCCCTGGACGATCTCGTTTACCAGGATGGACTGAATCACCAGTTCGGCTCCCCCGTGAGTATACTGCTGGGTGGCGAAGGCTCCTCCGAGCTTTCCGGCAAGCCCCAGTTTCCCCGCTCCCATCAGAAAGTCCCTCATGGCCGGAGTCATCAGGCCGGCGTAGGTGGGGCATCCCATCACCACGCCCTTCGCGCCTTTGATGAAATCGGTGTCCGGATCTTCGGCGATGCAAAAAGTCCTGGCGCATACGCCTTCGACGCTTTTCATTCCTTCGGCGATCCACTCCGCCGCTTTGGCGGTGTTGCCGCTTTTGGAGTCGTAAATGACAGCAAGATCCATAGAGTATTCCTCCTTTGTATTCAGCTTTCTATAAGTTCCTTTACAGCTTCCGCGTACTTTTCGGGGCAGTTCATGGAGAACTGTCCGTGGGTAAGTCCCGGCAGGAAGCTCAGAGCGCTTCCCGGCAGGGCTTTTGCGATCTTTTCAGCGGAACGCCTTATGCCGGACGTTTCCTTTTCCCCCGCGTATACGGCGAGCTTCGCGGTGCACCCGGAAAATGTATCCTTCAGTTCGTATGACGTATTGGCCTTCATGAAGGATATGAGATCGCTCTTTTCAATGACGCAGCTGTCCCGGTAATAATCCTCGAACAGCTCTTCCTTCAGACGGTACGAGTTAAACTGCATACGGGAGAAGGATCTGTTCCTTATCAGGCCGTAGCTGGAGCCGAAGGCGGGAGCGACAAGGGCGTTCGTGACCCGTGAGGGGATCACCATGGCGCTCTCGCACAGAGCAAAGGAGCATATGTCGCTCCTCTGAGACAGCATCTCCAGCATTATCTGGGCACCCAGGGACAGCCCGCCTATCATCATCACCCGGGAGCCCAGGTTATCATCTATAAAACCGATGATCTCCGAAGCGTTGTCCTCTATGGACGTAAAGTGCCTGTCGCTTCCCGCGTGCCCGTCCAGTACGGGGAGGATGACCCTGAAGCGTTCCGAAAGGATCTGCGATACTTCCCTGTAGTTCCACCAGTTCATCCCTCCTCCGTGAAGGAGGATGATAACATCGCTGTTCTCGTGAGCGAATTCGACATATTTCATGTGTTTTCTCTTTCCGGACAGATCCCCTGCCCTGTTTCCGATCATAAACCGGAACGACCCCCATACGCAGGGCCAAAGCGTGTTATTCCGTTTCCAGGAACGGAGTCGTCGTTAGATAGAAACGGCTGATCTGCTCGGGAGTGTAGCCGTCGTTTTTCATCCACCACCGGAGCGTCTCGGCGAAGTCCGATGTCATATGATCGATGATATAGTCCCTGGGGATCCCGAAGGTCCTGATATCCCTGTAGTCCTCGAAGATGTCCCTTAGATACTTTTTGATGTAGCGGAGGAAGAGTTCACCGCTCTCCCCGGCAAGAAGGCTCTTTATTACCGGACCGGAATCCCTCAGATGATAGAAGATATGGGTTATGCGGGAGGATATATCCGCGGAATCGGAAAAGTCATGGGTCTTTTCGTCCCTGCCGGGCATGCCGAAAACGTGGCCGAAAATATCCGCGCACAGCTGGTCGAGAAGGTCGTCCTTCGTCTCGAAATGGGAGTAGAACGTGGTCCTGCCTATGTCCGCCAGGGCGATGATGTCCCCCACGGTGATCTTCTCGTAGCTCATGTGGGAAAGAAGCGTGGTAAACGCCTGATATATGGCTTCTCTGGTCTTTCTCTGTCTTCTGTCCATAGATTCTCCCGAACAGATTTTACAGTCTGTTCCGTAACAAACAAAGTGCCCGAAGTGACTGTTGCGGCATCACGGCAGCGGGTCTATCATGATTACGGAACAGTATGTTCTTTATCTCTGACTATTATACAATATAACAGGAGACAGTTCAATTGAAAGATTTAATCGACAGATGGCTGGAGAATTCACCAGGGGAGACCCTCACATGCTCCCTGGTATCCCTCGCGGCACTGGCACTCAGCTTTACCGGGACCCTGCAGTATCTTCCCTTCGATACGGCCTGGATAGCCATAGTCCTCTGCGGGATACCCATCCTTACGGGGGCATTCAAAGGAGTCGTTTTCGAGCATGACATAAAGGCAGATCTGCTGGTATCCCTGGCCTTAATTGCCTCCGTGATCTGCGGCGAGTATTTTGCCGCGGGAGAGGTCGCCCTGATAATGCAGATTGGTTCGCTTCTGGAGGACTATACCTCCGCGAAAGCGGAAAAGAGCCTGAAAGAACTGATCGATCTTACCCCCAGGACCGCGAGGCTTATCACCGAGGACGGGGAAAAAACGGTACGGGCTGAAGACGTACGTCCCGGGGATATGCTCCGGGTGTTTTCCGGCGAAACCATTCCGGTGGACGGTGTCCTCACGGAGGGCCGCGGATCCGTGGACCAGTCGGTGATGACCGGTGAGAGCGTCCCGGTGGAAGCAGGGCCCGGAGACAGCGTCATGAGCGGCACCATTAACGCAGCGGGAGCCTTCACGATGCGCTGCGAAATGGCCCCGGAGGACAGTTCGCTGCAGAGGATGATAAAGCTGACCGAACAGGCCCGGGAGGACAGGGCTCCCATAGTGGACGCTGCCGACAGATGGGCTACCTGGCTTGTTTTATTCGCTCTGGCTTCATCGGCGGCGGTGTGGGCCGTAACGGGAGAATTTCTCAGGGCCGTCACTCTTCTCGTGGTGTTCTGCCCCTGCGCTTTCATACTTGCGACCCCCACAGCCGTCCTGGCAGGCATCGGGAACCTGGCGAAGAGGGGCATAGTCATAAAAAGCGGAGGAAGCCTGCAGCGTTTCAGCGGCATCAGAACCGCCGCCTTCGACAAGACCGGAACCCTGACCCGGGGATGTCTCGGAGTTGAATCGGCAAAAAGCATAACCGGGGATCTGACGGACGAAGAGATGCTGATCCTGTGCGCCGCGGCGGAAAGCATGTCTGAACACCCCATAGGGAAAGCCGTGGTGAAATGTGCAGGAGCAGTCACCCCTTCCCTTCCGCAAGCCCGTGACTTCAGGATAGACACTTCTAACGGGGTCAGCGCTGACGTGCTTGGCAGACGCATCACTGCGGGACGGCTGGACTACCTCAGGGACAATGGCATCGACACGTCGCCCTTCGATCCCTACGTCACAGACAGGGATACGGAACTTCTTACGGCGGTATTCGTCTCCTGCGACGGCGTCCCGGCGGGATATATACTCCTGTCGGACGAGTTAAGGGAAAATGCCCCCCGGGTGGTCAGCAGTCTCAGGGACAGGGGCATAAGGATCGCGGTACTCACCGGGGACCGGGAAAGTGCTGCCCGCAAGGTCCTGGAGCCTCTGGGGGATATCGAACTCAACGCGGGACTGCTGCCGTCCGACAAGATGGATATCATAAAGAGATACTCCGCTGAAAACCCGCCGGTGATGATGATCGGTGACGGAGTTAACGACGCTCCCGCCCTGAGCCTGGCGGACGCATCCGTGGCCATGGGTTCTTCCGGTGCCCATATAGCCTCGGAAGCGGCGGACGCCGTACTTGTGGGCGACGACGTGATGATGATACCGTACCTGCTGGATACCGCACAGAAGGTCATGAAAAAGATCAGGACGAACCTTACCGCGTCCGTAATAATAAATATCTCCGCCATGGTGCTTTCCGCCATGGGGATACTGAACCCCGTCACCGGAGCCCTGTGGCACAACGTGGGTTCCGTGTTTGTGGTGGTCAACGCGGCCATGCTTCTGAGGGAAAAGCGGGACTGAAAACAGCATAAGGCCGCTCAGGCAGGATTACGAAAAGACAGGAACTGCAATGGACAGCCATTACAGGATCCTGTCTTTTTTATCCATCTTATCCGTCTTCCCGGGGCACAGATGCCTGTCTGCACGGACCCGGGAACATATCCTCTGTTCCGGGGCTCTATTCTAGAGGATGCGCGGAAAGGTACTCCGTGAGTCCCGGTACGAACACGGTCTTTCTGCCGAGTCCCTTTCTGAAGATGTAGGCTGTTCCGTCGAATTCGTATTCCGGGAACGCGGAGGTGAGCACATCCGCAGAGTATTCGTCCGCCGGCACCACGTAATCAATTTTCACATCTTCATAACGGATCGTTACGTCGGCGTACAGGAGCTGCATCCCGGTTTTGCCATAAATCCCGGGAAGAGCCGTTTTCATCCTTTCGGAGAGCTCCTTCGCGCTCTCTTCGTCCGATGCCTGTACGATGCCTATGCCGAAATCGACGCCCGAAGCCTCGTACTTCTTGTAATCCGAAAAGAATATCTCCTCATCCGACATGCCGTCGTAGGAAAGAAGGTTTTCGTTGAGTATGCCGAACAGCTCGCCGATATCCTCGATACCTGCCTTTTCGGCAAGCCATCTGACGGCTTCCCTGTCGGCCTGCGTGGTGGTCGTGGAACTCAGGTTGACGGTATCCGAAAGGATCGCGCAGATAAGCATATATGCTGTTTGGCTGTCGATGTCCAGGCCGTAATTCATGTATGTCAGCCAGACGATGGTGGCCGTGGCCCCCAGGGGACGGGCGTCGTAGAGCACCTGGTGGCCGGTGGTAACGCTCCCCACGCCGTGATGGTCAAGTATGCCGATTATATATGCTTCCTCCATTCCCGGTACAGCCTGCAGGTATTCGCTGTGATCCACCAGGAAGATATATTCACCGCCGGCGTCCTCCAGCAGCATCGGAGTCTCCTCCCCGGCCTGTTCCAGGATATATGCCGTTTCCTTGTTTACATTCGAGGTGACGGCCGCTCTGGCGTCATAGCCCAGCATGCGCAGGAGCCTGGCGTAGGCAATGGCGCTTATGACCGTATCGGAGTCCGGGGACATATGCCCTATGACATACACAGTTGCGTCCTTTCCTGCCATTTTCTCGATGCTCTGCCGGTTAAGTTCGAACAGAGCCTCCATGTCTTCCTCGGCCTTTTTCTCAGCCGAACTTCTTCCGGCGTAAAACCCCGCCGCAGCCGCCAGAAGGGCGCTTATCAGTATCAGGATGACGATCCGTATGGTATTTTGGCTGTTTTTCCTCATGTGTAGTGTTTTCTCCTTTCCGGATATTTGTCCTGTGAAGCCTCACACGACTGTTATGTGAAGCATTTATGTCTTTCAGCGCCTCAGGAAGAACCGGATGGGCTGGATGTACTGTTGTTCATCCCATTATCAGCAGCACTGCCAGCACAGCCAGCGGTACGGTGAAGGTATCGTATTCCCCCGGGGTAAAAAGTTCCGCCGCTGTTCCCGCGACGGCGCCCGCCGCAGCTGACAGAAGAGCACCCGCTAAAGATACGCCTTCTGTGAGCATCAGCACGGACAGCCCGGCTGCGAAGGAAACGATAAACATCGCGATGCTTCCCTCCCGGGACTTTTTGCCGTCCGTGAAGCGGCAGATTATCTTATGCCTGCCGAAGGGTATCCCCACCAGGGCAGCGGCGGCGTCCCCCGCTCCCCACATAATTATCGCCGAAGCCGCCAGATGCATCCTGCCGAAAAGGCCCCAGGCCAGGGATATGACCGCTGTGAACATCAGCATCAGAAGCAGCAGGCTTCTTTTGATCTCTCCGGGGGATTTCTGCACGAACATGGTGGAAAACCAGCTCTCCTGTTCAAGGACCGTCAGAAGAGGATAACACGCCAGGGCTATAACGGCGGAGGTGGCGGCCGCCGCCTGCCAGCGCGGACTTAGGATTATCATTAGGGTCACGCCGCTGACGGCGATCACGTGCAGAAGCTTTCTGAAAACAAAGGAAGGCAGCTCCGTGAACAGCCTGACCGGTATCAGGACCGCCAGGCACAGGACGATGAGGGCCGCCAGGATGCCTATGCATC
>JAGACT010000100.1 GCA_017613995.1 Eubacteriaceae bacterium | reverse complement strand
GTCGATGTTCACATCGAAGTAAGGAGCGGAACGGTACTCCGACTCATGGAAGTAACCGTCCGAAACGACCTCGGTCTCTCCGACGAAATCTCCCGCGTCATCGACGTCGGCAAGATAAGTGGTAAGGGGCTCTCCTCCGACCGTGAAGGTTGCCGTGTCGAATACCTTGAGGCTGCCGTCCATCAGCATGCCCTTGACTTCCTCGATCTTCTCCGCGGTGCCGGGGGCTGCGGCGGCCTCATTGAGCTCGCACAGCTCGACGCTGCCGGTGGCGATGGTGCCGCACCAGTCGGTGTCATACTCCTTGCCTTCCATGACGCTCTTGATCATGTAGACCATGTAGGGCGTCCAGTTGATCTTCGAAGCGATGATGTAGGTGTTGGGGCAGGTCTCCTTGGTGCTGACATTGTAGGAAATGTTGGGCACGTTTCTGGCCTCGCATGCGCTGGGGGCGCCCATGGAGTCAGCGTGCTGGCTGATGAGGACGCATCCGCGGTCCATAAGGGCGTTGGCGACGTCTCTCTCCGCGTCGGGTGCATACCAGGAATTGGTGAAGTCAACCAGCATGGTAGCGCTCGGGCAGATGTATCTGGCGCCGAGGAAGAATGAGGTATAACCTGAAACGACCTCTGCGTAGGGGAATGCTCCGACATAACCTATAACGGCCTGCTCGGGAGTGATTGTGCCTGCTTCGATCATCTCGTTGAGCTTCATTCCAGCGGCAACGCCGGCAAGGAATCTGCCCTCGAAGATGGTGGCGAATGCGTTGTGGAAGTTGGCTACTCCCTCGGTGTGGGCCTTGACTCCGGTGGCATGGCTGAACTGCACGTCGGGGAATTCCTTGGCGGCCTTGATCATCCACTCCTCGTGTCCGAAGCTGTCAGCGAAAATGATGCTGCAGCCCTGATCCACCAGATCCACTGCGGTGTTGTAGCAGTCGACGGACTCGTCGATGCTGTCGACGAAGATGACCTGGTCATCGCTCAGTCCCAGCTCTGCCTGCGCAGCCTTGGCCGCTTCCATGAAGTTGAGGTCATAGGTGGACTTGTCATCATGCAGGAAAATGAATCCGACCTTTATGTCGGAGGTCTTCTCCTGTTCCTTCCCGCCTCCGCAGCCTGCGAAGATACCGACGACGAGGCATACGGTGAGAAGGATGGCGATAAGCTTTTTCATAAAAGTTTCTCCTCCCGCCTTATAAGGCATTTAAAAATAATATATGTAAATATAAATTTACAATCGTATGAATAAAAGCAAAACGCCCGTATGCAGACTACGAGCGGAAAGTGACGGAGTTCCCGTCCATCGATTCTATTATTGCCAGGGATTCGATCCTCAGACCCTGAGCTCTGAGGCGTTCTCCTCCTTCCTGGAAGCCTTTTTCGATCGCTATGCCGGCGCCCACTGCTTCGGCACCGGCCTGACGGATGATCTCGAGCATCCCTCCGAGAGCCTCGCCGTTGGCCAGGAAATCGTCTATCAGGAGGATACGGTCATCGGGGGAAATGAATCTCTTAGCGACCCGTATGGTATACTCCGTGCCGTGGGTATAGGAGAAGACCCTGGCAGAGTAGCTGTCGGGATCCTGATTGAGGGTGCTGTGCTTCTTGGCGAACACCGCGGGAATCCGACCCATGTTGAAGGCGGCGGCGCAGGCTATGCTTATTCCCGAGGCCTCCACCGTGAGGATCTTCGTCACGCCGTCTGATGCAAAAAGACGCGCGAACTCCCTGCCCATCTCATCGAGAAGGGCAGTGTCGATCATCTGGTTGAGAAAACCGTCGACCTTGAGTATGTTTCCGGGAAGTATCTTCCCTTCGCTCCTGATCCTGTCTATAAGTGCCTGCATCGTATCCGACCTCTGAAAAGGTATACTATATCTTATCATAAAGGCCACTTTCCGACAAGTATAATTTTGTTCCTCAGGACAAAACATTGTTTACAGAAGCGCACTTTTCCCTAATGCCTCCGCACCTTCGCCCCCACTTTCGGTTCAGGCCGCTCAGCGTTCAAATATTGGATTGACAGTGTGATGAATTATGGTGTATACTCGATTCACAGTAACAGGAGGGTAACATGTTAAAGGACGATATCATTAAAGCGATAGAAGAAGCCGGCTTTGACGAATACAAGGAGATCAGCTCCGCGGATCTTATCTTCTCCGAGGACGTGTTCGGCGAGTGCGCGAAAAACACCTGCGGAAATTACGGCAAAAATCATTCCTGCCCGCCCCTGTCCGGGGACATGGAGGAGAACAAGGCCAGATTTCTGAAGTACGACAACGGGATCATCATAAACAAAATTGTCGATATGGGAGAGTTCTACGAGAAAATGCAGTCGGCCACCAGAGAAGCCGGCGAAGCACTGCAGAACCTCAGGGACCTGCTGGAGGGTCAGCCCGTGCTGATCGCCGGACCGGGAGGATGCAGGATCTGCAAGACCTGCGCTGCCATCGACAACGAGCCCTGCCGTTTCCCGGACAAGAAGCAGTATTCCATGGAAGGCAGCGGAATGGACATCGTATCCATGTCCAGGAAGTTCAACATGATCTACAACGCGGGAGACCACAAGCTGGGATACTTCTACATCGTCATGTACTGATCTTAAGAGGAAACAACAGACCCTTCGCGCCGAAGGGTCTGTTTTAGCGCAAAAGGGGCGTACCGGTGAGTTTTAAGGCGCTTTAAGTTTTCATAAATTATTGACTTGAAACAAAAAAGATGGTAACATTCTTTCATGATATCCTGTGAGGGAGTAGCAGGCGCCCCGGCGCAGCAAACCAACATACTCGTCCGAAAAGGGCTGGTTTGCTTTAAATTGCGAGACTCATGTATTTATGCGGTACATGGGCCCCTGTATCCCTTAGCGTATGTAAGCCCGGTCCGCAAGTACAGGCCGGGATATTTTTATACTCAATTATACAGAGAGGCAGTTATGAAGCATTATCTGGAAAGTATCGAGGAGGTATTCAAGGCCGTTGATTCCTCCGAAAACGGACTTACAGAAGAACAGGCGCAGCAGCGTCTGGCTGAAAACGGCAAGAACAAACTGGACGAAGGTGAAAAGCCCACACTGCTTAAACGGATCATCGAATCCATCTCGGACCCCATGATCATCATGCTCCTGGCAACGGCACTCATCTCCGCGGTCACCAGCGCTCTCCAGGGCGAGGCCTTCACCGATGTGTTCATCATCCTGTTCGTTGTCATCATCAACACCATCATGGGCCTTGTGCAGGAAAGCAAGGCCGAGGAAGCCATAGAGGCGCTCAAGGAGATGACTGCAGCCACGTCAAAGGCCCTGCGAAACGGGGTCCAGACCGTGGTCAAGAGCGAAGACCTCGTGGTCGGCGATGTGCTGGTGTTCGAAGCTGGAGACGTGGTCCCGGCGGACTGCAGGATCATCGAGAGCTACTCCATGAAGGCGGAGGAAGCCGCCCTTACGGGCGAGAGCGTCCCCGTCAACAAACTCATCGACACCCTCTACATGACCGATGAACAGAAGGACATCACCCTGGGCGACAGACACAACATGCTCTACAGCGGATCCACCGTGGCCTACGGAAGAGGAAAGGCCGTGGTCGTGGCCACCGGCATGGATACGGAGATCGGAAAGATCGCAGCCAGCCTCCAGGATGCCCTCAGCGATGAAACGCCCCTTCAGAGGAAGATGGCGGAGCTCTCCAAGACCCTTACCAAGCTGGTCATCGGCATCTGCGTGTTCGTATTCGTCCTCGGCATCGTGAGAAAGGGATTCTCCGGCGAGATCGTCATCCACACTTTCCTGACAGCAATAGCTCTGGCCGTTGCGGCTATCCCCGAGGGACTTCCCGCAGTGGTCACCATAATCCTTTCCATCGGCGTCACCGAGATGTCCAAGCGCAAAGCCCTCATGCGCAAGCTCGCCGCAGTGGAGACCCTGGGATGCATCCAGGTCATCTGCTCGGATAAGACGGGCACCCTGACCCAGAACAAGATGACCGTGGAGCAGGCGTTCACCTTCGATACTCCCGAGGAACTCCTCGCCAGGGGAATGTCCCTGTGCTCGGACTCCAAGATGGGACCCGGAGAGACCAGCGCCACCGGCGAACCCACCGAGAACGGTCTCGTGGAATATGCCGCCAGGCTCGGTCTTCCCAAGTACGAACTGGATGAGAAGTATCCCCGTATAGGCGAGGCACCTTTCGATTCAAACAGAAAGATGATGTCCACCGTACACAATCAGAACGGACAGATAGTTCAGTATACGAAGGGCGCCACGGAGATAGTCATAACCCACTGCACCCACTATCTGGACCACGGCGAGCCCAAGCCCATCACGGATGAGATCAAGAAGACCATCCTTGACGGGATCAAGGCCTACGCCGACGAGGCACTGAGAGTCCTGGGCCTTGCCATGAGAGAATATGACGCTGTTCCCGCAAGCTTCGAAGCGGAGGATCTGGAAAAGGATCTGACCTTCGTGGGATACGTGGGAATGATGGATCCCTGCCGTATAGAGGTGTTCGACGCCATCGAGCGCTGCCGCACCGCAGGCATCAGGCCCATCATGATAACCGGCGACCACAAGGATACCGCGGTCGCCATCGCCAAGAGGCTCCATATCATCACCGATGCCGACGAAGCTATCCTGGGATCCGACCTGGAAGAGCTTTCCGACGAGGAGATGGACAAGGTCGTCATGACCCATTCGGTTTACGCCAGGGTCCAGCCCGAGCACAAGACCAGGATAGTCAGAGCCCTCGAGGATATGAACTATATCGTCGCCATGACGGGCGACGGAGTCAATGACGCTCCTTCCATCAAGAGCGCCAACGTGGGCATCGGTATGGGCATCACCGGTACCGACGTCACCAAGGGCGTTTCCGACATGGTCCTGGCGGACGACAACTTCGCCACCATCGTCAACGCCGTCGAGGAAGGCCGCAAGATCTACGACAACATCCGCAAGGTGCTGCAGTTCCAGCTCTCCACCAACATGGCGGAGGTCCTGGCGATCTTCACATCGTCCCTGCTGGGCGTCGAGATGCTTTCACCGGCTCACCTGCTGTGGATCAACATGGTCACCGACTCGGCCCCCGGCCTGGCACTGGGCATGGAGGAAGCCGAAGGCGACATCATGAGCAGAAAGCCCCGTCCCACCGACGAGAGCGTTTTCTCCGAAGGCGCCGGAGTGGATATGATCATCCAGGGCGTTATCATGGCAGCCCTGGTGGTCGCGTCTTTCTTCCTCGGAGACTACCTGGAATGCCTGCATGACGGCAGAGTCTTCTCCCTGGCTTCCCTTATCGCCAACGGCTCGAAGGACGGCATGTCCATGGCGTTTTTGACGATGAACTTCTGCGAGATGTGGGAGGCCGTATGTATGAGAAGCCAGCGCAACTCCATCTTCACCCTGAAGCACCGCAACAGGTGGCTGCTGGGAGCATTCATACTGACCTTCGTGCTGACACTGGGAGTCATCTACATTCCCTTCCTGGCGAACCTCTTCGAGTTCACCGCCATCAGCGCGCTGGAACTGTTTATCGCTCTCGGCCTGGCAGCCATGATCGTCCCGATCATCGAGCTCTCCAAATACTTACAGAGAAAAGCCGCGGCAAAAAAGAACTGATTCGTCAGCGGATCTCCGGATAAAAAATAACGGCATATCCTTATGGATATGCCTGTTTTTTATTTACTTCAGGATCAGACCGCCCTCGGGATCCTTTTCGACGGAGGATGAGAACAGCGCCGTGGCGAGCTTTATCATCTCGCCTACGTCCGAAACCGCACAGGTCTCATAGGTGGAATGCATCGCCAGCTGGGCGATGCCCACGTCGGCGGTCATCATAGCGGCGTGCAGAGAGGAGATGTTCCCGAGGGTGGAGCCTCCCGGCAGATCTGAACGGTTCGTGAATATCTGGCTTTTCACGTCTCCCTTTTCGCACAGGAGCCTGAACAAAGCCTCAGACGTGCCGTCCGTGGCGTAGCGCTGGCTGCCCGCGAACTTTATGACCACTCCGCCTCCGGGCACCGGCCTGTTCACCGGGTCGGAAAGCTCCGGATGGTTAGGATTGACTCCGTGGGCGTTGTCTGCGGAGAGCATGAAGCTGTTGGAGAGCATCACGAGCATGTCCTCCTTGTCAGCGCCCAGTGAAATGCTTATGCGTTCCAGGGTATCGCGCAGAAGCGTGGATGCGGCGCCCTGCTTCGTTGCGCTGCCGACCTCCTCGTTGTCGAACAGGGCGTGTATGGCGATGGAAGAAGAGGAAGGTGTGCTTTCCAGGAATCCGGCGAGGGAACAGTAGGCGCACTCGGAGTCATCCAGCTTCTGGGCGGACAGGAATTCCCCCGAGGCCCCCCACCTGACGGGAGGAGTCCTGTTGTAAAGGCACAGTTCCATGGAAAGGATGTCTTCGGCTCTTACGCCGGCTTCGGCCGCCACCACGTCCGTAAGGGTCTCGGATTCTCCGATCCCCCACAGGGGAAGCAGGTCCTTCTGGGGGTCGAACCTTACTCCCGAGTTTATCTCCCTGTTCATGTGTATCGGGACCGAAGGTATCAGCGCCAGATCCCTGGGCACGTTCACCAGCATCATCCTGGTGCCGTCAGCAGTCCTCACGTAGATCCTTCCAGCCACCGAGAGGGGCCGGTCCAGCCAGCTGTAGTAGATGGCGCTGCCGTAGACCTCCACGTTGAGCTTCTTATATCCCTCCGGGGTGGTGATCTCTCCCCCCGGCTTTATCTTAAGATACGGGAAGTCGGTGTGTGACGCCATCACCATGAAGCCGCGGGGCATGCTCCCGGGCATCCTGAAGGCCATCATGGCCGAGCCGTTCCTGGTGACGTAGTATTTTCCGCCGGAGTGAAGATCCCACTTCTCCGATTCGCTGAGCCTGACAAAGCCCTCCTTCTCGAGAGTCCGGGCCTGGGATGCGGTCACGTGATACTGTGTGGGGTTGTCCCTGAGAAAATCCGTCAGTCCCCTGATATGATCCATGTTTTCCTCCTTGAAAAAAGCCGGAGGCACTTCTCCGGCACTGTTATCCTTTAATGCGTGCTGCGCTCACGGATGCTGTTCATGCCGATGCCGGCTCTCTCAGACCCCGCTTTTCAGTTCGATCAGCTTCTGCTTGAGATACCGCTGCTCCTGGATGAGGACGGTTTTGTCCTTCGTGGAGTTAACGTCATCGATCTGCTTTTTTATCTGTCTGAGCTTTTCGCCGTACATGTCCGCCAGCAGGGAATTAACGTACCGGGGAACGTCCCCGGCGGGAATGTCGGCCTCTACCGTGCTCAGAAGAGCTGCCTGACGCACCAGCTCGGTATTATATATCAATTCCTTTTCCATGTCAACACAGCCCTGGGCGTACAGCTTCTCCATCTCCTCGTAGAGATCCGCCATTTCCCCGGTAAAAAAGTTGGCTCCGCCCGCCTCCGTGAACCTCAGGTAATTGTCTCTGCTGTCCATGATGTAGCGCAGCATCGTGAGCTCCTTGGCGCTGTATGCCGGAGATGGATTCTCCTTCGGCGCACTGCCTGAGGCCAGGTTCTCCGGGGAGGCCGTGCTGCGGCCGCCCTTGGTATATATGAGGTTCCTTACGGTGGAAAGAGGAGTGTCCGTCCTCTGGGAGAGCTGCTGGGCATAGTAGTCCCATTTGACCTCGTCCCTCACCTGGGATACGGTCTCCGCCGCCTCCGACAGCAGCCTCGCCCGGTCGTTCACGTCGCTGACGTCATACTTCAGGAACAGCTCGTCCAGTTTGAAGTCCGTGGCGTATTTGGCCTCCGCCACCCTGTCGATGAATGCCTTCGTGCCGTAGGCGCGGATGTAGCTGTCGGGATCGTGGTCGTCCGGCAGCAGCAGTACCTTAACATTCAGGCCCTCGTTCTCCAGAATGCTCGAGCCCCTCAGGGCGGCTTTCTTTCCGGGGCTGTCCCCGTCGTAGCACAAAATGACGTTGTCGGTGTATCTCTTGATGATGGACGCGTGCTTTTCCCCCAGGGCGGTGCCCAGGGTGGCGCAGACGGTCTTGATGCCCTTGTCATAAAGGGAGATCACGTCCATGTAGCCCTCGACGATGATCATAGGATTCGAAGAGAGCGCCGACTTGGCCCGGTTGAGGTTGTAGAGCATGCTGCGCTTGTAAAATACGCTGTTCTCCGGGGAGTTGAGGTACTTCGGCTCGCTTTTGTCCATGACCCTGCCGCCGAAGCCCACGATGTTGTTGTTCACGTCCAGTATCGGATACATGATCCTTCCCCTGAAGTAGTCGTACACCCTCCCGGAATTCTCCCGGACGAGGGAAGCTTCCAGCATGTCCTCCTTTCTGAAGCCCTTATCCCGCAGATGGGCATACAGGCCCCCCTCCGGCAGGGAGTATCCCAGTCCGAAGGTCTTGACCGCTGAGGCGCCGATGCCCCGCTCCGACAGATACTTCAGGGCGGCCGGTGTCTTCATGAGGTTCGTGTAGTAATAGTTCGCAGCGTTGCGGTTGATCTCGTAGATCGTCTTCTTGGAACTGTGCCTCTCCTGGGAGCCTCCCCTGGAGGTATCGTATTCCAGAGGGATATTTGCCTCGTTGGCAAGAAATTCTATGGCTTCTGTGAAGGTGAGGCGGTTCATCTCCATGACGAAGTTCACCACGTTGCCGCCCTTCTCGCATCCGAAGCAGTAATAGACGCCTTCGGGCTTCACGGAGAACGACGGCGTCTTCTCGTTATGGTCAGGGAACGGGCACAGGCCCCAGTAGCGCTGGCCCTTGCGGGTCAGGGTCGTATGCCTGGAAACGATGCGCACTATATCCGATGAATCTATTACCTTATTTATGAATTCCTGTGTAAAGTAAGGCATTTTTCCTCCATTTTCAGAACCATGACCGGGGCACGAAAAGTTCCCTGTAAAGTTCCGTGGCGTAGTTGTCCGTCATGCCGGCTATGTAGTCGCATACGGAGCGGGCCATGTCCTCTTCCCCCCTGGAAACGTATTCCTCGGGCATTTTCTCGGGATACCGCAGGAAATATCCGTAAAGGGTGCGCACGACGTTCTTGGCCTTCTCCTCCTCCCTCTTGGCTTCGCTGCCCACGTACAGGGTCCTGAAAAGGAAGGCCCTCATGCCGTCGGTAGCCGCTTCCACCTCGGCGCTCTTTTTTATCTCATTGATCCCGCGGCTCTGGATTATGACGTCGCTGATCATGGTGTTGATCCGCTCGGAATTGGAGTGGCCCAGCACGCTTATGAACTCGCCGGGGAAATCCTCCTCCCTGAGGATCCCCATGGAAAGGGCGTCCTCCATATCGTGGTTGATATACGCGATCTTGTCGGAGATGTTCACGATGCGCCCCTCCAGAGTGCTGCTGACGAGACCGGAGCAGTGGTTCAGGATGCCGTCCCGGACTTCCCAGGTCAGGTTGAGGCCCCTGCCGGAGTTCTCCAGCACCTCCACCACCCTCAGGGACTGCACGTTGTGCTCGAAGCCCCCATCGTACAGTTCGTTTAGCACGCTCTCTCCGGAATGTCCGAAGGGCGTGTGCCCGAGATCGTGGCCCAGGGCGATGGCCTCCGCGAGGGATTCGTTCAGGTCCAGGGCATTGGCTATGGAACGGGCGATCTGGGCCACCTCCAGCGTATGGGTGAGCCTGGTCTGAAGGTGGTCGCTTTCCGGGGAAATGAACACCTGGGTCTTGTGCTTCAGGCGGCGGAAGGATTTGCAGTAAAGGATCCTGTCGCGGTCCCGCTCGAAACACGTCCTGACGGGGCACTGCTCCTCGGCAAGCTCCCTGCCGCGGCTGTCGGCGCTCCTTTTGGCATAGGGGCTGAAATAGGCTTCTTCTCTTTTTTCCTTCTCTTCTCTGATGTTCATAAACGGCTCCTGATGAAATTATATCATATACTGCACATTAATTGCGCTCCATCGTTTTCTCTCGCCTTTAATATATCCCCCGCCCGGTGCAATTCCTTTTCGAATTCAGCTTCCTGTTGCATTTTTGATGTTCTCCCGCTACAATAGTCAGTAACGAGGAGGATGCGTATGAAAACAGTTATCACCGTAATAGGAAAAGACAGACCCGGCATCATTTACCAGGTGTCCAAGGTGCTCTTCGAGGAAGGCCTGAACATAGAGGACATAAGCCAGACCGTCATGCAGGATTACTTCACGATGATCATGATCGCCAGCGGTTCCGACAGCATCAACATAAGGGACCTTAACGAGAGGCTGGACGCTCTGGAGGGGGATACCCTTTCCATCAGGCTCCAGAAGACGGATATCTTCGATTCCATGCACAACATCTGACGGAGGAGAACCATGATCAACTACACCGATATCCTGGAAACTGTAAACATGGTACAGAACGAAAAGCTGGATATCCGCACCATAACCGCGGGCATCTCCCTTTTCGACTGTTTCAGCCGACCGGATGTTCCCCAGGCTGTCTATGACAAGATATGCTCCCTTACCGCCAACCTGGTAAAGACAGGAGAGGACATAGAGGCCGAATACGGTATACCGATAATAAACAAAAGGATCAGCGTGACCCCCGTGGCCCTCAGCGCCCGGGAGTCCCGGGAGGATTTCATAAACATTGCCCTGGCCATGGACAGGGCCGCCAAGGAAGTGGGAGTGAACTTCATAGGCGGCTACTCGGCACTGGTGCAGAAGGGGCTGTCCGCCACGGACTATACCTTCATCGAATCGGTGCCCGAGGCCCTGCGCTCCACGGAAAGGGTATGCTCCAGCATCAACGTGGGCAGCACGAAGAGCGGGATCAACTTCGACGCAGTGGGCCTTATGGGCCACCTGGTCAAGCAGACCGCGTATCTCACCCGGGAGAACGATTCCATAGGCTGTGCCAAGTTCGTGGTATTCGCCAACGCCGTGGAAGACAATCCCTTCATGGCAGGTGCCTTCTTCGGCCCAGGAGAGGGAGAGACGGCTGTATCCATCGGAGTCAGCGGCCCCGGCACGATCCTGGCGGCCCTTGAAAGGTGCAGGGGAAGCCGCATAGACGAGGTCTGCGAAGTCATAAAGCGCACCGCCTTCAAGATCACGAGGGCCGGACAGCTGGTGGGAAGAGAAGCATCCCACCGTCTGAACATGCCCTTCGGGATACTGGATCTGTCCCTGGCCCCCACCCCGGCAGTGGGCGACTCCGTGGCCATGATCCTGGAGGAGATGGGACTGGAGAGATGCGGAACCCACGGAAGCACCGCCGCCCTGGCGATGCTCACCGACGCGGTCAAGAAGGGAGGCCTGATGGCTTCATCCCACGTGGGAGGCCTTTCGGGAGCCTTTATCCCCGTCAGCGAAGACGCCGGAATGATCCGTGCCGTTTCCGAAGGCGCCATATGCTTCGACAAGCTCGAGGCCATGACCAGCGTGTGCTCCGTGGGACTGGACATGATAGCTATCCCCGGAGATACTCCGGAATCCACCATCAGCGCCATCATCGCCGATGAGGCGTCCATAGGCGTCATAAACAACAAGACCACTGCTGTCAGGCTCATACCCGTTTACGGAAAGGGCGTCGGCGAATACGCCGAATTCGGCGGCCTGCTGGGGGGAGCTCCCATCATGGAAGTCAGCAGCTTCTCCAGCGAGAACTTCATCGCCCGGGGAGGAAGGATCCCCGCTCCCGTGCATTCCTTCAAGAACTGAAGTAAAAATCCCCCGCCGCGGATGCGGCGGGGGATTTTTGATTTAAGTTAGTTCAACTGTGTCTGAAGACTTAGGCCCATGCCTTGCAGATCTTGACACCCTCTGCAGCGTTGGTGGTGAATGCATCAGCACCGATCTGCTCACAGGCTTCCTTGGTAACAGGGTTGCCGCCGATGATGATCTTGACGCTGTCTCTGAGGCCTGCGGCCTTGAGTGCATCAACGGTATCCTTCATGCTGTCGAGAGCAAGAGTAAGAACTCCGGACATGCCGACGATGAGGGGCTTGACTTCCTTGACCTTCTCAACGAATGCTTCGGGTGACTGGTCGATACCGAGATCGTATACTTCGAATCCGGCGATCTCAACCATGTTCTTGAAGATGTTCTTTCCTATGTCATGAAGGTCACCATGTACTGTACCGAGAACGATGGCTCCCATCTTGTCGCCGGTTCCTGCGGAAAGGATCGGCTTTAACTTACCGATTGCTTCGGTCAGGATCTCGCCTGCGAAGATCAGGTCGCCTACGAAGTACTCGCCGTTCTCGAACAGCTCACCGACCTTGTCCATGCCCTTCTGAAGTTCTGCTACTGCTGCAAGTCCGTCTCCGTTTGCTGCTACTATTCCATCGATAGCCTCGAGCACGGCCTCCTCATCCAGATCGCCTAAAAGTTCTGCTAAATTTGCCATTTATCAATACCTCCAAAATTTCGCGGAGCGAATCAGCATACCGCGGTATGCTCCAATAGTAACATACCGCGGTATGTTTGTCAATATGATTGTGGAAATTTATTGTCACTGCGTAGTAAACCGCCGAAAAAACCATTAACATAGGATTATATATTTTGATAATCAAGCTCTTTTATAGTACAATCGCCTCAGAAAGACATTATTACATCATTCAAGGAGAAACCTATGATTTCCTACATTTACAGCAAGGTCTTATCAGTCCTTCGCGACAGGCCGGCCAGAGTCTGGGGCGTGACCCTTTTCTACAGCTTCGTAGCATCCCTGGCGGCGCTTGTCGGGGTGATCCCCGTGATCACGATCCCCGTCAGCTACGTGTTCGCATCCACCCTCGCCATGGCACTGCTGACCAAGTACCGCACCGGTACGGATCCCAAGTGCAAGGAAGCATTCAACTATTTCACGAAGGAGCACTTCCTGCATATCGCCGGAGCCAACGCCTACGCGGAGCTCTGGGTGCTGATCTGGTGCCTGATCCCCATCGTCGGACCGATCTTCGCGGTCATCCGCCGCTATGAGTACGCCTTCGTTCCCTACCTGTCCATCGAGGAGCCCGATGTAAAGGCAGTGGACGTAAGGGACCGCAGCTCCCAGCTGACCTACGGCTACAAGGGAAAGATGTTCCTGGCTGATCTTATCGTGGCGGGCATCTTCCTGGTCGTTTCCATGCTCCTGACCTTCCTGGCCAGACGTGTGGCGCGCTTCTTCATTATCATCTACATGTTATGGTTCCTGGCATTCTGCCTGCTCGCCCCCCTGTTCATGGGAATGGTCCACGCGGCATTCTACGAGGAAGTTACCACGATGACGGAGGAAAAGTACATGTCCTTCATCCAGAAGCCCGTACGTCCCGCTTATCCTCAGCAGGGAGGATATCAGCAGCAGCCCCAGGGATATCAGCAGCAGACGGCCTACCAGAGTTCCTATCAGCAGCCCCAGCAGGCGCCCGTAAAGGTATGCCCCAGCTGCGGGAACACGGTGGACGCCGCCAGCCAGTTCTGCCCCAAGTGCGGAACCAGGTTCTGACCGTGAGCTTTTTATAACGGTCAGTTAAAATAAAAAATGCAAAGGAGAACAAACACGCCGATGAACAAAAAACTGAAAGCACTCGCAGCAGTGGCACTGGCTGCAGTAGCCACTCTCCCCTATGCTCTGGCAGCATTTCAGGTGCTCAGAGAGAACCTGAAGGCGCAGAAGGAAGTAATGGAGGGCATGGAGAAGAAATAAGTCAGAAAATATGACAACAAACTAAACGGCTGTAATTGTTTTACAGCCGTTTTTAATGTATTATATGATAAATATACACAAATTGATCAGAGGCTGTTATGGAAAAGAAACCTTACTATATCACCACAGCGATCGCCTATACTTCAGGCAAGCCCCATATAGGAAATCTTTATGAGATAGTTCTGTCGGACGCCATCGCCCGATACATGCGCTTCGCGGGAAAGGACGTGTATTTCCAGACCGGAAGCGACGAGCACGGACAGAAGATACAGCTCAAGGCCGAGGAGCAGGGCATCACCCCCAAGGAATTCGTCGACGGGATAGCGGCGGAGATCCAGCGCAACTGGGACGTCATGAACATCAGCTACGACCGCTTCATCCGCACCACGGATCCCGCTCACGAGAAGGTCGTCCAGAAGATCTTCAGAAAGCTCTACGAACAGGGAGACATCTACAAGGGAGAGTACGAGGGAATGTACTGCACCCCCTGCGAGTCCTTCTTCACCGAGAGCCAGCTGGTGGACGGCAAGTGCCCCGACTGCGGCAGGGAAGTAACCTACGCCAAGGAGGAGGCATACTTCTTCAAGCTCTCCAACTATCAGGACCGTCTCGAGAAATACATCCTTGACCATCCCGATTTCATACAGCCCGAGAGCCGCAAGAACGAGATGCTCAACAACTTCATCCGTCCGGGCCTCAAGGACCTGTGCGTGTCCCGTACGTCCTTCAGCTGGGGCATCCCGGTGGACTTCGATCCCGCCCATGTGATCTACGTATGGATCGACGCCCTCTCGAACTACATCACGTTCCCGGGCTACGATCCCGATGACGGCGGAAACGAGAACTTCAGAAAGTACTGGCCGGCGGACGTGCATGTCATCGGAAAGGACATACTGCGCTTCCATACGATCTACTGGCCGATCATGCTCATGGCACTGGGCCTTCCGCTGCCTAAAAAGGTCTTCGGACATCCCTGGCTGATCGTCGGGGACGGCAAGATGAGCAAGTCCAAGGGCAACGTGATCTATGCGGATGACCTGGTGGACGAATTCGGCTGCGACTCGGTCAGGTTCTACCTGCTCAAGGAGATGCCCTTCGCCCAGGACGGAGCCCTCACCACCGAGCTGCTCATCGAGCGCATCAACGGAGAACTGGTGAACATCCTCGGAAACCTCGTGAACCGCACCATGGCCATGACGAACCAGTATTTCGGCGGCACCGTGCCCCAGGGTTACTACGACGAGGAAGCCGACAGAGAGCTCATCTCCATGGCGTCTTCCCTGACGGAGGAAGTCAGTTCGAAGATGGAGGAGCTGAAGGTGGCGGACGCCATGCAGCTCATCTTCAACGTCCTGAGAAGATCCAATAAGTACATCGACGAGACACAGCCCTGGCTGCTGGCGAAGGACGAGGCCCAGAGGGCCCGTCTCGGAGGCATCATGTACAACCTTCTCGAGACCATCCGCATCTGCGGAGTCCTGCTTGAGCCCTTCATCCCCGATACCGGAGCGAAGATCCTTGCCATGCTGAACACCGACAGACGCTCATATGAGGACAACACATCCTTCGGATCCCTGGAAGTGGGAACGAAGCTGGGAGAGACGGAAAAGCTCTTCGAACGCATCGACGCCGCGAAGAAGCTGGAGGAGATAAACAAAAAGAAGCAGCAGGCGGAAAAGAAGGCCGCGCCCGCAGTGAGCGCAGACGATAAGCAGGAAGAGCTCATAACGATAGACGATTTTTCAAAGGTGAAGCTTGTTACAGGAAAGATCCTGGAAGCCGAGCATCATCCCGACGCCGA
This sequence comes from Eubacteriaceae bacterium, assembly GCA_017613995.1. GTDB lineage: Bacteria > Bacillota > Clostridia > Eubacteriales > Anaerofustaceae > RUG14186. The sequence goes on along the minus strand of JAGACT010000100.1, from coordinate 15,972 downwards.
CAAGCTCCTCGTGCTGAAGGTCGACACCGGGGACAGGGTACGCACCATCGTGTCCGGCATCGCCAAGTACTTTTCACCCGCGGAGCTCGTCGGAAAGAGCGTCACCGTGGTGGCGAACCTCAAGCCCGCCAAGCTCAGGGGAATCATGTCCGACGGAATGCTGCTGATGGCTGAAAACGGAGAAGCTCTCACATTCATATCCCCCGAAAAGGACATCGAACCCGGCAGCGGGATCAGATGATTTCGGGAAACATATACAGAGGTCGCAAATGTACTACGATTATAAGAAAATAGAAGAAAAATGGCAGAAGATCTGGGAGGAGAACAAGACCTTTGCCGCATCCAACGATTCGGACAAGCCCAAGTTCTATGCCCTGATCGAATTCCCCTATCCCTCGGGACAGGGTCTCCACGTGGGACATCCCCGTCCCTACACGGCGCTGGACATAGTATCCAGGAAGAGAAGGCTCCAGGGCTACAACGTGCTCTTCCCCATGGGATGGGACGCCTTCGGCCTTCCCACGGAAAACTACGCCATCAAGACGGGCATACATCCCCGCAAGGTCACCGAGGACAACGTGGCCCACTTCAAGGCCCAGATGAAAGCCCTCGGCTATTCCTTCGACTGGGACAGGGAGATCAACACCACCGATCCCGAATACTACAAGTGGACCCAGTGGATCTTCATCCAGCTGTTCAAGCACGGTCTCGCGTACAAGAAGGAATTCCCCATCAATTTCTGCACCAGCTGCAAGGTCGGACTGGCAAATGAGGAAGTCGTGAACGGAGTATGCGAGCGCTGCGGCGGGGAAGTGGTCAGGAAGATCAAGAACCAGTGGATGCTCAAGATCACCGATTACGCCCAGAAGCTGCTGGACGGACTGGAGACCGTGGACTATCCCGACAGGGTGAAGACCAGCCAGATCAACTGGATCGGAAAGAGCGAGGGAGCCGAGATCAATTTCCCGATACTGGGAACCGACGACTGTCTCACAGTCTACACCACCAGACCCGATACCATCTACGGCGTGACCTACATGGTCATCTCGCCGGAGCACCCCTATATCGACAAGTACCGCGCGAAGCTCTCCAACGCCGATGCCGTCATGGCATACAGGGAGGAAGCCTCCAAGAAGAGCGATTTCGAGCGTACCGAGCTTGTCAAGGACAAGACCGGAGTGGAACTCAGGGGCATAAGAGCCATCAACCCCATCAACGGAGAGGACATACCCATCTTCGTGTCGGATTACGTGCTCATGACCTACGGCACCGGTGCCATCATGGCGGTCCCCGCCCATGACACCCGTGACTACGAGTTCGCCAAAAAGTTCGAGCTCCCGATCCGGGAAGTCATTTCCGGCGGAGATATCACGAAGGAAGCCTACACCGACCACGACAACGGCATAGCCGTGAATTCCCCCCTCATCGACGGACTGTCCGGAGCGGAAGCCATCGAGAAGATGAAGGACATCATCGAGGAGAAGGGCTACGGCACGAGGAAGGTCAACTACAAGCTCCGCGACTGGGTATTCTCGAGACAGCGTTACTGGGGAGAGCCCATACCCCTCGTATACTGCGAGAAATGCGGATGGGTGCCCATCGACGAGAGCGAGCTGCCGCTGCTGCTGCCGGACGTGGACAACTACCAGCCCACCGACAACGGTGAGAGCCCCCTGGCTAACATGCCCGAGTGGTACAACACCACATGTCCCCACTGCGGAGGAGCCGCGGTAAGGGAAACGGACACGATGCCCCAGTGGGCGGGATCCTCCTGGTACTTCCTGCGCTATACCGATCCCCACAACCATGACAGGCTCGCTTCGAAGGAAGCTCTTGAATACTGGATGAACGTGGACTGGTACAACGGAGGAATGGAGCACACCACGCTGCATCTTCTGTATTCCCGCTTCTGGCACCGCTTCCTCTATGACATAGGCGTGGTCAACACCCCCGAGCCCTATGCGAAGAGGACGTCCCACGGCATGATCCTGGGAGAGAACAACGAGAAGATGAGCAAGTCCCGCGGAAACGTTGTCAATCCCGACGACGTGGTGGACCGTTACGGAGCAGACACCCTCAGGACCTATGAGATGTTCATAGGTGACTTCGAGAAGGCCGCTCCCTGGAGCGAAAACGGAGTCAAGGGCTGCAAGAGGTTCCTCGACCGCGTATTCAGGCTCCCCGAGATCGTGAATGACAGCGAAGAGTACACCCCGGAGTTCGAGATGCTGATCCATCAGAGCATCCAGAAGGTATCCTATGACTTCGAGAACCTGAAGTTCAACACCGCCATCGCCCAGCTGATGAAGCTGATGAACGTGTTCACGGATGCCGGAAAGCTCTCCAGGAAGGATTTCAGGACATACCTGATACTCCTCAACCCCATCGCGCCCCATATCACCGAGGAGCTGTGGGAAAACGCGGGATTCGGGGGAATGCTCAACGAAGCATCCTGGCCCGAGTATGACGAGAACAAGATCAGAGAGGACGAGATCGAGATCCCCGTGCAGATCAACGGAAAGCTCAGAGCCCGCATCACCGTTCCCGCCGAAGCCGAGCAGGACGAGGTCATCGCCGCCGCGGCAGCCGATGAGACCGTCAGCCGCCTCACCGAGGGAAAGACCATCGTCAAGGAGATCTACGTAAAGGGCAAGATCCTCAACATAGTTGTAAAATAATACATCGAAAGGCTGTCCCGGACAGCCTTTTTTGAAAACGGAGAACGGAGGGGAAATGAGAAAGATCATCGCCGCGGCATGCGTGCTCGCACTGCTGATATGCATCCTGTCGGGATGCGGTGAAGCGTCCCAGGCAAGAGAAGTCGTCAGGGATTACTTTACCGCGCTCAACGAAATGGATTTCATGACAGCGGGAGAGTGTCTCGGCGATCCGTCCATCTATCTGACGGTCATCGATGATCTGGATCCCGCCGGGGGCAGCACCCTGTACGACCGGGTCCAGGCCACTTACTTCGTCACCTTCGTTTACACAAACCTCAAATGGAAATGTCTCTCGGTGAGGCAAACGGAAGAAGGCTTCACAGCCAGGGTCCGTATCGAAAGCTACAGCGTGGAAGAGATCACACAGAAGGTGGAGACCGCCCAGCGGGAGCTGATGGAGAAACCGGAGTACGCAAAGGCGGACGACGAGAAGAAGTACCTGATGCTCATCAACAACATCCCGGAGATCTACATGACCCTGAGCCGGGAACTCGAAAAGAAAACATCCACGGTGGAGCTTCAGATCGCACGCAGCGGGGAGTCTTTGTACATAGTTCCCTCCCAGCGCCTGTTTGACGCTATCGGAGGAGTGCTGTGAAAAAACGCGCAGTGGCCTCTCTGCTGCTGACGGTAATGCTCATGATGTGCTCCTGCGCTCCCGGGACATCCCATTACGATCTGTGGGCATCCTTCGACTGCCCGGAAGACATGAGCGTCATCGAAACGGAGACCTCGATCAAACTGACGGACGATACTGTGACGATACTCATGACCCGCAGGGACGCTTCGCCCTACGTATCGGAAAGTGCTTCGGACTGGGAGAAGGAGAAGCTGGACGTCGAAAGCGGAGCCTTCGACGGGAACTTCAACAACATCCTTTTCGTGTTCGAGTTCTTCAAGTATCTGGCGGAGGACGGCTCAGAGATATCTCCCCCCGCGGAAACGTCTCTCGGGGCGGGGGGCATGCATTCGTTTTGCTGCAGTTTCACCGGGACCGGATACTACGGCTACATGTACGAGACAGTACAGGACGCCGTCCTCTACGTTATCGTCATCAGGGTGAAGGATGACATATCCAATGAAGAGCTCTACCGCGATTCCGTCGGGATCGTTACCGATTCACTGAGCCTGTGAAAGCGCGCCGCCGGCAATGAAAGGAGAATGATATGAGAGCAGTCGTACAGAGAGTCAGCACCTCCTCGGTAAGGTGCGGCGACGTATACGAAGAGATATCGAAGGGCTTCAACGTACTTCTGGGAGTTCAGAAGGAAGATACCTCAAAGGACGCAGACTATATGGTATCCAAGATATCTTCCCTTAGGGTCTTCGAGGACGACGCGGGGAAAATGAACCTGTCGCTGAAGGACGTGGACGGGGAGATCCTCCTCATAAGCCAGTTCACCCTTCTGGGGGACGCGAGGCACGGGGCAAGGCCGTCTTTCATAAACGCCGCGGCCTATGAAGAGGGCAGGCTCCTCTACGAGTACACGGCCCGGAGTCTCAGGGAAAACGGTCTGAGGGTGCGTACGGGCGTCTACGGAGGGGACATGGAAGTCACCATCGTCAACGACGGACCGGTCACGATACTCCTTGATTCGGGAAAACTTTTCTGAAACATAAAAAAAACCGCCAGCAGCGCATGCGCCGCTGACGGTATTTTTTTTGTTTGTGTCAGTTCTGGTTTGTCTGCTGATCCGTCGGGACAGTGCCCTCGTCCGGATTGCCCTGATCCTCCGTCGGGACTTCGGTCCCCGTATCGGTCTGATCGGCAGCCGGCCCGGGAGCCTCGTCGGTCTTCGGGGCCTGTGTCGAGCCTGAGGGCTCCGCGCTGGCCTCCTTGAGTTCCTTGAGGATCGCCTCGAGCTCCTTCATGTACTCGCCGTATTTTGCCCAGTCGCCGCTCTGCTGCGCCTTAACGGCGTTGTCGTAGGCCTGCTGGGCCTTGTCCACCAGAGCTTCGACGGCGGTGGAGGCGGTGCTGCCACCTTCATTGCCGCTGCCCTGCTGATCATCGGTATTGCCCTCGATTATGCCGTCGGGTCCGGGCTCGGGCTCGGCCTGCTGGGGCTTTCCGAAGATCATCTCAAGACCTTCCTTGAGGGTGGGTGCCATGCATATCTGATCCTTGTAGGACAGGATGACCATCTTCATTTCCGGCAGGCTCGTGGCGGACTGTGACGCCTTCACGTATACCGGCTCGATGTAGAGGATGCTGTCCTCGATGGGTATCGTCAGCAGGTTGCCCCTGAGCACCGCGGATCCCTGCTGCGCCAGAAGGGCCAGCTGCGGGGCGATCACGGTATCCTGGTCGATCCTCTGCTCGATCTGCATGGGGCCGTATACCAGGCTCTGCTTATTGAACTCGTACACGATGAGCTTTCCGTATTCCGCGCCGTCACAGACGCCCGCCATCCAGGCCACCATGTTGTTCTTGTTGGCCGCGGTGTAGGGCACCATCAGGAGGAATTCCTCTTCCCTTCCGGGAAGTTTCATGATCAGATACGCGGGATTGACCACCTCTTCGGACTTGTTGGTGTTGTAGTACTGGGTCGCGATGGCCCATGCGTCCTCCTTGTTGTAGAAGACGCTGGGGTTCGCCATATGATAGGTGGCGTACATTTCGGCCTGCACCTTGAACATGGCCTCCGAATACCTCAGGTGAGCCTTCAGCTCGGCGGGCATCTCATCAAGGGTCTTGAAGAGAGTGGGATAAATATTTGCATATACCGCAGCGATGGGATCGTCGTCCACTATGTAGAAGTCCACGTCGCCGTTGTAGGCATCCACGACCACCTTTACGGAATTCCTTATGTAATTGAAGTATCCGCTGGAACTGGGCTGGGCGTAGGGATATCGGTCCGATGTCGTCATGGCATCGATGATCCAGTAGAGCCTTCCCTCGCAGATCACCATGTAGGGATCGCTGTCGTATGCCAGGAAGGGAGCGATCTTCATGATCCTGTCCATGATGTTGCGGTTGATGAGGATCACGCTGTCGGAGGTGATGTCCGCGGAGAGCAGGAACTTCAGCGTACCTTCGTTGATGGCGAAGCAGACCCTGTTCAGCAGGCTCATGGGAATGCCCGCGGTGCCGTCGTAAACGTTCTCCACGTTATCGCTTCCCGAAGGATAGTCGAATTCCTTTGCCCTGGTCTTCACTATGGCATAATTGTCGGTCTTTTCTCCGAAGTAGATACGGGGTTCCTGCAGCCGGATCTCGGTGTAATCCGTCACCGTGGGGATGTCCTTGGCTATAAGAACGGGCTGGCCCGTTTCGTTGATGCTGTTGACCGGGGACATGGCGACGCCGAAGCCGTGGGTGTACTTCAGATAGGTGTTGATCCAGTTCTGGGCGTCCGCGTTCAGTCTTGAGGTATCCATTTCCCTGGCCGAGATGAACAGCTGGGTATATTTGCCGTTTAACGTGTATCGGTCCACGTCGACGTCCTGGAACGCGTAGTAGGTCCTCATGCTCTGCAGGGAGTTGTAGGTATCCAGCGTCGGCAGATAGTCATTGATGGGAATGTTCTGTATCGTTGTGGCATTCTCCTCAATGTCGTTGGCGTCTATGTTGTTGGTCACCGTGTAGGTCCTGGTCTCGATGCGGTCCAGGGCATAGGCCTTCTGGGTGGACACTATGCTGTAGCCGAGATACTCGGACTCCTTGGCGTACTCGTTGGGGGACACTATGAAGTTCTGCACCGCTGTCTCAACGACGCCCGACAGCATGTATACCGCGACCATGAGGATGCATGTGATCACCAGAGGCTTCATCTTCTTCATCAGGCCGCCGACTATGTTGATTACAGCGGAAAGCGCGCAGAGGCCGGCCATTATGGTATCCGCGATAAGGGACACGTGCACGTCGGTATATGACGCTCCGTACACTATGCCGGTGGGGGAATACAGTATCTCATAGCGCTGGAGCCAGAAGTACACGGCTCCCAGTATGAATGCTATGGATATGAACAGGGTGATCTCCACTCTGAAGGTCATCCACATCCTGGAGAAGAATCCCTTCACGTCCTCTTTTCCGTAGCTGTTGGATTCGTCCGCTATCACCCGGCTGTCCTGGGCGCTCTTCTGCGCCACCACCAGCATCGAATAGGCGATGGTGACCAGCAGCATTATGGACACTATGATGAATACCGCAAGAAGCAGGGTGCGCAGGAAGGGAAGCTTGAACATGTAGAAGGATATGTCGTTCCCGAACACGGGATCGACTTCTCCGAAGTCCACGGAATTCATGAATTCCAGGAACTTGTACCACAGGTTCTGCGTCACTCCCACCGACGCCACCAGCGCGAGTATGAAGGACAGAAGGTACGGCAGCTTCTTGCTGATAAAAGCTCCCTTCCCGTCGCCTCCCGGCAGGGTTTTTCCGCCCGCCATCGTGAACAGCTTGAAATAGATCGCGAACAGCGCGAACAGCGCCGCGAACAGAGGTACTCCCAGTTTCAGCCTCGTAAACAGGGATTTGAAGAATACGTCCGTATATCCGACCTCTCCGAACCAGAGGATGTCGATATAGAACTCGTTGAGAATGACGCAGCCGATCGCCAGTATCACTACGATCAGGGTAATGATCTTGAAGGTCTTACCGAAAAAGCTGCCTTTCTTTTTCACTTTTGTTTCACCGTTTTCCATAGGCTCTCCTTTAAGATTTGAATGTTTCGATGATTTCGAACACGCCCCGGGGGGCCGTGCCCCTGTGAATCTTTTTCAAAGAAGGCAAACAATGCCTTTATTAAGCCGATTTAAGCGCTTTTCCGCAGTTTTTCGGGAAGTTGTCAACATGTTGTCGACATGTCACGGATGATCTGTGGAATGCTGTGGAGATCATGTGCCCGGCACAGATAAATGGCTTATGTAAGCCATTTATTCAAAACTGCAGGTCTGTTTGGATGTTCGGAACACAGCTTTGGAACACTTCTGTTCGACACTATTGTGAACAAGAATGTTCGAAAACGGCGAATATATCATTTTGGGGGTCCCGGGCTGCTCCGAAATGCCCTGCTGCATGAAAAAACACTTATTCTGTGCTATTATTATTTTATCATCATAATCAATGCAAGACCATATAATTAAGGAAGAATTAATCATGTACGATCATATGCGCGAAGCCCTTCGCAAAGCCGCCGAGGCGGGTTCGGCGGGAGAAATCCCGGTGGGGGCTGTGATAGTGAAAAACGGCGAAGTGGTCTGCGGTGCAGCCAATGAATGCGAACAGAGGCTTGATCCCACGGCGCACGCGGAGATGCTGGCCATCAGGGAAGCCTGCCGCATACTGGGCACGAAGACCCTGCAGGGCTGCGAGCTCTACGTCACTCTTGAGCCCTGCCCCATGTGCGCCGGTGCCGCAGCGGCAGCGGGGATCTCGAAGCTGGTGTTCGGAAGCTATGACACCGAATACGGTGCCTGCGGCAGCGTCTGGAACCTGCCTGCCCATCCCTTCAGCGGAAGGATGGAGGTATACGGGGGAATAATGGAAGCAGACTGCGCCTCCATGCTCAGGGAGTTCTTCTCCGGGATGAGGCAAAAGAAAAAGGCGGAAGACCCGCCTATCTCCATTTCATAAAATACCTGAACATCGATTCGATCGAGATGAAGAATACCTTGCCGAGCCTGGAATTATCCCTGTGCCAGGCATGGGTCACGGTAAAGCAGGGCATGTACACGGTCCTGCCGATGCGCTGGAGCATCCTTGTGAGGTCCGCGTCCTCGAAGTGCAGGAAGTATCTCTCGTCGAATCCTCCGCATTCCTTCAGGGCGCTGGTCCTGACGAACATGAAGCATCCGGTGCAGAAATCCACATCCACGTTCACGTCTCCCAGAACGTCCTTCATGGTATACTCCTCTCTGATACGGCGGAAGCGTTCGGAGCGCTTTTCCAGAAAGCCGCTCATCAGGTAGCGTACAGTGGGACGGCGCTTGGGAAGGTACTGCATGGTGCCGTCGGGATTGAGCACCTTCGGGGTTATCAGAACGATGTCAGGATTCTCCTCGAGGCATTTTGCCATCAGGGGGATCTGGGAAGCGTCCAGCGTTATGTCGGGATTCACTATGATGTGACAGTCGCTGTCGATCTGTTTTATGACCATGTTGTGGGCTGCCCCGAATCCGACGTTGCGTTCGGACCGTATCAGCCTGACCCAGGGATAGGCGCTCTCGACATGTTCCGCGGTACCGTCCGAGGAGGCGTTGTCCACCACGTACAAAACAAAATCCGTCCCTTCCAGTTTTGAAAAGGACGCAAGACAGCTGTCTATATCATCTATGCTGTTGTAGGTAACTATACTTACAGAGACTTTCATTTTTCTGTTTCAAACTCTCCCCGAAGGGACCTCCCGTATTCGAGTGCGAAAAAACATCAGGCTGCTGCATACGGATACAGCAGCGCTGAGATAACACGCCCTACTGGGGTTTGTTCTGGTTCTGGGCGCTCTTCGCGTCGCCGGTGCTGGCGGGACGGTTGCCGGACAGCTGGCGCTTAGATTCCCTGAGCTCGTTCTTGTTGGAATCCAGCACCTTGATCATTGCGGCGAGGTCCTCCTGGGCCTTGGTGAGCATGCCGGACACGTAATCGATGCTCTTGAGCCTCATTCTGATCACCTCCGCGTTGGCGTCCTTGAGAATGGCATCAGCCTCGTCGTAGGCGCTCTTCGTGATGGTTGAGGTGTCTATCATCTTGGCCTTGTGCTCCTTGGCCTGTTCCAGGATGTTCTTCGCTTCCTCCGCAGCCTTGAGCTTGATGCGGTTCTCGCTCTCCTTGATCTTCTGAGCCTGGCTGATGTCTTCGGGCATGGCGTTCCTGAGATCGTCGATCATATCGAGGATCTCGTCCTTGTCGATCATCACCTTGTTCGTAAGGGGAACGCTCGCGGCATTCTCGATCTCGAACTGCAGCTTTTCCAATATATCATAGACCTTCATGCTGTTTGTTGCTCCCGGCGTTCGCCGAAGGAGCTCTCCTTTCTTGTTCGTATATCGGCATGCGGCGAACTACAGCTCGCCGCTGAGATGCTTTTCCTTCATCCTCTTTTCCACGCAGGAAGGGACCATGAAGCTGATGTCCCCGCCGTAGCGGGCCACTTCCTTGACGGTGGAGCTGGAAAGATATGTATAGTTCGCGTCGGCGATGAGCATCACGCTCTCCACCTTGCGGTTGAGCCTTCTGTTGGTCAGCGCCATCTGGAATTCATAATCGAAATCCGTCATTGCCCTGAGTCCCCTGACCACGGTGTAGATGCCGTTCTGTTCGCAGTAATCCACCAGCAGGCCGTTGAACGTATCTATCTCGATGTTCTCGGTGTCCCCGCCCAGGGATTCCTTCAGAAGCGCCACTCTTTCCTCCAGGTCGAACAGGTAGTTCTTCTGGGAATTGACCATAAGCACCACCCGGACTCCTCCGAAGACCTTGACCGCCCTTCTTATGACATCGATGTGGCCGTTGGTGACGGGATCGAAACTTCCTGCGTATAAAACGGATGCACTCATTCCTCTGCTTCCTCCTTGCGGGGCTTGACAAAATAGTATACTGCTGTGGCGGAATATTTTTTCACCCTGTACAGTTCCAGGGCGCATTCGGGCTGCTTTTCCCTGCTGGAGCGTTCCACCACGAGGATGCCGCCGTCCTTCAGCAGGTCCCTTTTCACGATGATATCGCAGAGCCTGTCGGTATCCGCGTAATCGTAGGGCGCATCCATAAATATTATATCATACCTGTTTGCCGTTGCAACAAGATAAGATGACGCCTCGCTGCGCACCAGGCGGAAAAGCTCCTCGTGCCTGGTCCTGGCCACGTTTTTTCCGGCCAGCTCCAGGGCCGTCCTGGAGGAATCCACCAGCTCCGCCATGGCAAAGCCCCTGCTCACCGCCTCGATGCCTATGGCTCCGGTGCCGCAGAAAAGGTCCAGAAACACTCCGTCCGTCCTGTAGAAGGGCATGAGGATGTTGAAGATGTCCTCCTTTATGCGGTCGGTGGTGGGCCTTATGTCGTTGTTTTTGGGCGACATCAGCGGGGTGTATTTGAATCTTCCCGCGATCACTCTCATAGCAGTTCTCCTCTCGAAGCGCCGGAGTGCCCGGCACATACGACCCTCGGGATGCCCGCCAGGTCGTTTTTGAAGCTTATGTCCTCATAGCCCGCATCCTTCAGCAGTTTCTCCACGTCCCGGGCCTGATCGAAGCCTATCTCCATGATCAGGGTGCCCCTGTTTCGAAACATACCGGGGGCTTCGCTGATTATCTGCCTGTAGAAGCTGAGGCCGTCCACTCCGCCGTAGAGGGCCTCCCTGGGCTCCCACAGCTGTATCTCGGCACTGAGGGTCCCCATCTCGTCCCCGCTCACGTAGGGAGGGTTGGAGACTATGATGTCGTAGCTCATGGGAGGAAGGTCCTCGAACAGATCGCTCTGGATTATCTCGCAGTTGTCAGTCCCGAGAAGGGACGCGTTCTGCACCGTCACGTCTATGGCGGTTCTGGATATGTCGCTGAGGGTCACGTAGCACCGGGGCAGGCTCGCGGCGACGGAAAGACCTATCGCACCGCTGCCGCAGCACAGATCCAGTATCCTCACCTGGCCCGCATAGCGGTCCGCATATTCCAGGACCGCCTCCACGGCTGTCTCGGTGTCAGGCCTCGGGATCAGCACCCCTTCCGTTACCCTGAAGCTGCGGCCGTAGAATTCCTTGACCCCGGTGATGTAGGCGACGGGCCTGTGGGCCAGTCTTTCGGTCATGCTGCGGTTGAACCTGGCCGCCTCCGTGTCGGTGAGGCAGGTGTTCTCATGGGTCACCAGCCAGAGCATGTCCCTGCCCATGGCCCGGGCCAGGAGCAGCCGGGCGTCCAGCATCGGGGTATCGATGCCTTCCTCCCTGAGAGCCCCTGAGGCGTACTCGAGAGCGTCTCTTACAGTAACCATGCTGTTGTCAGTATCATCCATATGCTATCCATTCCGCCTGCCGGGCGTCATGCGCCCTCAGATCAGCCTCCTGCCTTTTGCCCTGAACTCCCGGGCCTGTTCCGTGGTGGGCCATGTGAAGTATCTGCCCTTTTCGGTATCGTTCGTGCGTCTGACGACGGTGCCCGCGCCGATATCCTCAATGGCCTTCACCATCAGCTCCCCTCCCAGCAGCTTCGTCTTTCTTATCAGCTGGAACATCGAGCGGCAGTCGGAGATATCCACGCTTTCCTGTTCTATAATGTCGCCGTCGTCGATCTTTCCGCTCATGAAATGAACGGTCGCTCCGCCCAGCTTCTCGCCGCAGTAAAGGTACCAGAAGGAGGGAAGGCATCCGCGGAAATCCGGCAGCAGCGAGCCGTGTACGTTTATCACCCCGCAGCGGGGGATCCCGAGCAGCTCCTCCTCTATCACCTGGGGAGCCGAATAGGATATGACAAGGTCCGGAGCCAGTTCCCTGACGTGGCTCACGAATTCACTGTCATTGCTGTCCTCTATGACCCTGTGGGGAATACCGCATGATGCGGCCACGTCCCTGACGGAACAGTAACCGTGAAAAAGGCGGTACCCGAAAAGACGGTCCAGATACTTTTCGATCTCCCTGACTATCGTCACCACGCCCATTCTGGCGCACTGGAAAAACCCGAACCATTTCAGATAGTTGCCCAGCTGGTTGTCCAGAGCGTATTTCGAGTCCACCTCGACTATCTCCAGGATATCGCATACCTCCGAAGCCTTCCTTATGTTTTGGGGTATAAAAAATCTGTCGTTCTGCGTCATGACGACAACTCTGAGTTTTTCGCTCATGGCTCCTCCTTCACCGTGGCGGCCCACTGCCTGAGTTCTTCGAGCATTCTCTCCCGTCTTCCCCTGCAGAGGATCGACAGGACCGTCCACCAGATCATCTTCGCGTCGAAGATGATGCCGCGCTTTTCGAGATAGTACAGGTCCAGGTCCAGCCTTGTCGGGAGGACCAGCCTTTCGTATTCCGCCTCGTCGGTTATGCCGTCGCCGTAAATATAGTCGTACAGCGCGGAGGGCCCGGACAGACCGGGTCTCAGGACCTCCACGGCCCTGTACTTTCCCGCCCTGGTGATGTCAACCTGGTCGCTGCTGGCGGGACGGGGGCCTATGACGCTCATGTCCCCCGCGACGATGTTGATCAGCTGGGGCAGTTCGTCGATCTTGGTGTCCCTGAGCATGGCCCCGAAGGGGAAAATGCGGTCCTGATCGGGCCTTAGGCTCTTTTCGTCCGCATTGTTGTCAACCCTCATGGAACGGAACTTGTACATACGGAAGTGCCTGCCGTCCTTTCCCACCCTGTCGGCCAGATAGAAGACCGGTCCGGGATCGGAGATGAGTATCCCCGCCGCGGCGAAGATGCCCACGGGAAGCAGCACCACAAGGGCCGCCGTGGCGGCCAGCATATCAAATATCCTTTTTACTGCACTGTACACAGCATTGTCCTTCATCTTATCCTCAGGTCTTAAAGAATACCGATTCGAAGGCCTCCGCGTAGTTGCACCCGGCCTGTACTCCCCGGTATGCCGCAAGACCCGTTATGGCCTCCTCGGATCTCGGATGGGGATAGGGCCTCATCACTCCCGTGTACTCGCTCAGAGCCTTCAGCTTGATGTCCACGCCGCTCCTGCCGATCTCCACGAACATGTTGGGAGAGAAGCGGTTCGAAGAAGAATCAAAGGACCATTCCGTCGATGACGGGACTTCCATGTAGATAAACTGCTTGAGTCCGGGCACGCCGGTCTTTCTCTGGAACAGGCGGGACGCCGCCTGGGCCGCGTAGCTCGTCATGACGTGGTCGTTGTTGGTATCGGAGGGATGGTGGGTATATATGCTTTCGGCTCCCCAGTCCTCTATGGCGTGTTCTATGAACTGGACCAGCTCCAGATGGGGCACGGTGTTCATCTGTATGTTGGGGAAATCTCCGTTGTAGCACTTTTCCACACCGAGTATCCCGAAGGCCTTCATCTGGTCCGCCTGCAGCGTATCGGATATGTTCGACCTGGCCGCAGCCTGGGCTGCCAGGGTGGCCACGGCGACCCTGTGTCCCTCGCGGACCAGTTTATGTATCGTTGCCCCTGCTCCGAGAGTCTCATCGTCCGGATGGGCAACCACAAACAGGATGTTCATCTCAATTCCTCTGCTTTCCTGAAAATGGACGCGTTAAATCTTTACTTCTGTCCTAGTATAACACAATTCGCCGAAGTACAAGCATACATAGCTGACGATACCTGAAAGAGCCCTCTCCTCCCGGGGCCGCATCAGCCGGTCCCATTCTCCCGCTAACTGCGTTATAAGCTTGAATTGTCACTGGACTTTAACTTATAATACAGGTACAGAATAACCGTGACGGAAAGGATACCGACCGCATATGCCTGAGAAAGAAAGATTCGAGCTGCTTTACGCAGAAGACTGGGCCCCCCAGATGGAGAGGGCAGAGGAACTGATCCGGGAATTCGAAAGACACTTCCAAAGCGCCCCCGCCTCGCTGATCACCGCGCCGGGACGCAGCGAGATCATAGGGAACCACACCGACCACCAGAACGGACGGGTCGTCGCAGCAGCCATCGATTCCGACATAATGGCCGCCGCATCCCCCAGGGACGACGGACGCGTTACCGTCTATTCCTCCGGCTTCGCGGGATTCAGCCTTGACATATCCGACACCTCCGTCGTTGAGACCGAGGCCTACACCTCCGCGGCCCTGGTGAGGGGCATAGCGGATGCCCTCCGCTCAAAGGGACTGCGCGCGGCGGGATTCGACGCCGTTATGGAAAGCCGCGTGGACGTGGGCAGCGGGCTGTCCTCCAGCGCCGCCTTCGAGAACCTCATCGTCGGGATCTTCAGCCATCTGTTCAACGACGGATGCGTGAGCGAGGTGGACACGGCTCTCATCTCCCGGTACAGCGAGAACAATTACTTCATGAAGCCCTGCGGACTGGAGGACCAGCTGGCCAGCGCCCTGGGCGGGATCAGCTTCATAGACTTCAGAGAATCCCTCTCCCCCTCCTATGAGGCCCTCAGAACGGATTTCGAACACTACGGGCACAGTCTCGTGATCACCAACGCAGGAGCCTCCCACGCCGACCTGACGGACGACTATGCGGCCATCACCCGGGAGATGTACGCGGTTGCGGGATACTTCGGCAGGGCCGCTCTCCGGGAAGTGGATCCCTCCGACTTCTACGGAGCGCTTCCCCAGCTCAGGCGTGAGTTCGGGGACAGGGCAGTCCTTCGAAGCCATCACTTCTTCGAGGAGGATCAGAGGCCTGCGAAGGCCCTGGACTGCCTGAAAAACGATGATTTCGACGGCTTTCTGGCCCTGCTGAACGAAAGCGGGATGTCCTCCAGCCTGTACCTTCAGAATATATATCCGGCCGCGTCCCCCGCATCCCAGAGCCTGGGTGTCGCCCTCATGTACGCGAAAAAGCTTCTGAACGGACGGGGCAGCGCCAGGGTCCACGGAGGAGGCTTCGCCGGTACGATCGCCTGCCTTGTTCCGACCGGGGATCGGGACGACTTCATCCGTGAGATGAACGGCCTCTTCGGCGAAGGCAGCGCCCGGGTGTACCGCATAAGAAAGCACGGGGTCTTCAGGCTCTTCTGACACGGAAAGGACACGCAATGCCGTTTTCAATAATAAGAAACGATATAGTAAAAGTGACCTGCGGCGCGATGGTATCTCCGGATGACAGCGAGCTGTCCATGAGCGGAGGCACCAGCCTCGCCATTGCGCAAGCTGCCGGAGAAGGCTACGTCCTGATGAGCAGGGCCCTGGCGCCCCTCCCCACCGGGACTGCGGCTGCAGGTTTCGCCGGGGATCTTCCCTGCCAGCGCGTCATACATACAGTGGCCCCGGTATATTCCGACGGCCTCCACGGGGAAGAGCTCCTGCTGAGGAGCTGCTACCGCAGCTGTCTCGGTCTTGCCGGCGAGCTGGAGCTCGAGAGCATCGCGTTTCCCCTTCTGGGCAGCGGCACCTTCGGCTACCCGAAGCAGCAGGCCCTTCAGATCGCGAACGAGGAGATAGGAGCATTCCTTTCGGAGCATGACATGGACGTCCTGCTGGTGGTGTTCGACACTGAGAGCTTCGAACTCAGCAGGGAACTGATGGGGGACATACGGGAATATATCGACGGTCACTATGCCGCCTCCATGGCACGCCCGCTCAGTTCATCCCGCAGCTTCCGATGCGCGTTGATTCCAGCCATAAGTCCTTGAGCAGCAGCCTCTTCGTATCCCGTTGTGCCATTAACCTGGCCCGCCAGG
>JAGACT010000099.1 GCA_017613995.1 Eubacteriaceae bacterium | reverse complement strand
GGCGCTCTTCATCTGGGAGATGCTCACGGTGTTGTCGAACAGCACCCTGCTCACCCCGAGATCCCTGCCGATGCGGAACATCTTCTGTACGGGATCGAATTCCAGGGAACCGGTTATGTCCCGTCCCGCCTTCTCGTCGAACATGCTGACTTCCTCGGACTTTCTGGAGAAGTTCCTGAATACGGTATAGCTGCCGTCCTTCGTGTCGTATGTTATGCTGCCGCTGTAGCGCTCCGTGTTCCAGGGCTTGTAGCGGTCGATATCCGGTGTGTACTGCCTGTTTTTGCTGTAGGGCTTGAAGAAGCCGTAGAACACCGCCCCTATGAACCTGTGCAGCGTGCTCTTGCCCGCCTCGTTGTTTCCGTAGATGACGTTGAGCCCGTCTGAAAACGTATAGCTTCTGTCGGTGAGCTTGCCGAAGCCGTTTATCATGATCTTTCTGATCTTCACCTGTTCTCACCTCCGCTCTGAAGCAGTGCGTCCAGCCCGCAGTAAAGGGCCAGCCTTGCCTTCTCGTCAGTGGCGGCATCGTTCATCAGGGCCAGGATGAACCTTCCGATGATGTTGTCGGAATTGTCCCGGTAAAGCCTGATCAGATCGTAATCCGCTGTGCTTTCGTCCTCCACCAGAAGATATCTGAAGTTCCCCTCCAGCTCGTCCTTCAGGTAGGACATATCCAGGCTGCGGTCGCATACTCCCGTTATCACCAGCCTGGCGTAATCGTCAGGCCCCGCGTCCAGAGCCTCCCTGGCCCTGTCCCGCAGGGTATTATAGTCAGTTATTCCGCTCACATCCAGCTTCGCGGTGACGAAGCGGGTGGATGCGAAGCTTACGAAACGGGGCACCAGCTTTCCGGACTCGTCGTCCACGAAAATGTATCCGTGCTCCCCTTCTTCGGAGAAGTCCAGGGGCTCGAGGCTCCCGGGATAACAGATGTTTTCCCGGACGGCGCCGGTACGGTGGATATGTCCCAGGGCCACGTAGTCGAAGCCTATCCCCGCCAGCATCTTCACATTGACGGGCATGTAGCTGCTGCGTGACGTTACGTCGCAGTGCAGCACCAGGATGTTGGTCTTCGCCGGGTCAGGCTCCGGTATCTCGAAGGGAATGCTGTCGTATCTTTCCCTGTCCCATGAGAAGCCGTAGACACAGACCCCCAGATCCTCGAACTCGATCGCGGCCATCTCCGGAGGAAAGATAGTGACGTTGTCCGGGAAATCGATACCTTCGTAAAGGCTTGTCCGGCTCAGGGGATCGTGGTTCCCGCAGCTTATCAGCACACGGGTGTCGGGTATTTCTCTGAAAAAGTCCGCGGCTCTCTTTATGTCGCTGCTTCGGGCGCATCTGGTCTCGAACAGGTCTCCCGCAATGATCAGTATGTCGGCCCCGGTCTCCTTTACCTCCCCGATGAGGGACGAAAAGGTCCTGAGAATCTGTTTTCTGTGCTCTTCCGCCGCTTTCGGGCTGAGACACGAGTGCCTCATGTCCATGCAAAGATGGATGTCCGCTGTATGGATGATCTTCATATCGTCCCCCTGAATGCTGCGCGCCGCCGCGAAAGCCGCGGCGCTTCGGCTTACATTATATCATATATATCACCGGGTTGTCCCATTCCCTTTCCAACTCCGGCGAAGAGGGTGAAAAAATACCTTTTAAAAACAAAAAAGTTCGGGTTTCTTATTGCATCGTATTATCCGTTGTGTTATTATAGCAAGGCGTCCGTGAGACGTTGGTCCATTAGCTCAGTTGGTAGAGCACCTGACTCTTAATCAGGGTGTCCAGGGTTCGAGCCCCTGATGGATCACCATTTTTTTATTTTTCAGGCCTTTTCACGAAGGTTTTTTTTGTTTTTAATCATCCTGTAATCGATTTTTGCCCATCCTTGTATGATACTATTAATACAGAAAAAACTACATTCAGGAGGTACGCTCCATGTTTTGCAAATACTGCGGAAAACAGATCCCGGACGATGCGGAATTCTGCTCCGGATGCGGACGTCCCACGGGAGTGAAGCGCCAGGCTGCGCCGGTCCGGAGGACCTACTCCCAGAGCGCGAACGATCAAACCCGCTCACATCAGCAGAATACCGGTTTCGCTGCGCCCCGCTATTCCCCGGGCAATACGTCCCAGGGGTCCCAGGGTTATCAGGACCCCAGGGTCCGTTACGTCCCCCAGCAGTCCTATGCTCCCCAGGGACAGTACCAGGGACAGTATCAGAACGCCGGCGGATTCGGCCAGCAGAATCCCTATTCCCAGACCAGAAGGAAGAAGAGACATCCCCTGCTGTGGCTCATCGTGGGACTGCTGATCGTATCACTGCTCTCCGGAGGAATAAGTTCCCTTTTCGGGGACGATGACGCTCCCAGCACCCATTACGGACATCACTACTATTCCAGCGGAGGAGGCAGTTCATCCGGCGGCGGCACGTCCACGCCTTCCACCCCCACCGGGACCGCCACCAGCACCGGAGCGGGAATCTATTCCACAGACCTTCCCGCCACGGGGCTCAGGAACTACTATGTCAACACCGGCAGCGCCCAGAGCGCTACGGTAATGATATATATGGTGGGAAGCAACCTCGAATCCAAGAGCGGCTGCGCCACTTCCGATCTTATAGAGATCGCCAATGCCAATTTCGGAGACAACGTCAAGGTCGTTATCCAGACCGGCGGCACCACCTACTGGAAGAACGACGTCATGGACAACAACACCGTCCAGAGATGGGAAGTCAAGGACGGCAAGTTCACCGAGCTGGAGGACCTGGGCAAGCAGAGGATGCTGATAGATTACTCCCTCAGCGACTTCATCACCTTCTCGGCGCAGAACTACCCCGCCGACCGCTACATCCTCATACTGTGGGATCACGGCGGAGGAAGCCTCTACGGATTCGGCTATGACGAGCTCTACACCAACGACACCATGTTCCTTACGGACATCTACTCCGCACTGAAGATGTCCAACGTCAAGTTCGACATCATCGGATTCGACGCCTGCCTGATGGCCACGGTGGAGACCGCCCTCGCCCTGGAGCCCTTCGCTGACTCCATGATCGCCAGCGAAGAGACGGAGCCGGGCACGGGATGGTACTATTCCAACTGGCTTACGGAGCTCAGCCGCGACACCAGGATCGACAGCGTGGAACTGGGCAGGATGATAGTGGATGACTTCATCTCCCACAGCACGAAGGACGATACCCTTTCCGTCATCTCCCTGAGAGAGATCCCCAGAGTCTACAGGGAGCTCTCGAGCTATCTGGAGAACGCCAGAAGCATCGTGCTTCCCACGGACTATACCATCATTTCCACCGCCAGGGCAAACGCCAAGTCCTACGCGGACGGAGAATACGATCTGGTGGACATCCTTGACTTCTCGGGAAGGATCACTTCCATCAACTCGAAGGCTCTCAGCCAGGCTGTCGCCAGCGCGGTCAAGTACCGCAACAACTGCGCCATCCAGGGCTCCTGCGGACTGTCCATGTACTTCCCGTATACGGACCTGAACGTCTACAGCTATGCCCGCAACATCTTCAGCCAGGTAGGTTATTCCGGAAGCTGTCTGACCTTTTTCGACGACTTCGTCAACGTGCTGGCCCACGGCCAGGTGACCACCTACAGGACCACCGGCGATCAGGACGTCACGGTATACGAATCCGAGACCCCGGACTACACCGAGTATGAGTGGTATGACTCCACCGTCGTGACCCACGACACCACGACATTCAGTATCCAGGACAGACTGGAGTTGATAAAGAATGACGACGGTGACTACATCCTCACCCTTTCGGACGAAGACTGGGATTCCATTACCAGCATCCTTCTGGAAGCCATGTACGACGACGGTGAAGGCTATATATATCTGGGAAGCGACCAGTACTTCACGCTGGACGATGACGACAACCTTATAGTGGCCTTCGACAACACCTGGGTCGCGCTTAACGGCAACGTGGTCGTCTACCACGCCAACACGATCCAGCACAGGGAAGACGGCACCACGCTGTTCACCGGCATCGTCCCCGCCATACTGAATGATGATACTGACATAGAGATAATGCTCAAATATGACAGCGAGAATCCCGCAGGCTATGTGGAAGGCTACCGTCTGGCAAAAGGCGACAGCGGTGTCCAGAGCAGGGATTTCCTGCAGTTCGAGGACGGCGACAAGATCGACTTCACCTGCAGCTACTACAAATATGACGGTACCTACGACGACGAATATATCTTCACTGACAAGACCATCGTTTACAGTTCCTCGGAAGGCCTTACCGTAAGCTACGAGGACGTGGGACCGAATCCCGTGAGGATCTGCTACAGACTGACGGATATCTACTGCAACGAATACTGGACGGAAGAGCTCATCTACCGTTAGGATCGGAGGGAAAGATGTATCGCGTAAACATACTTGAAAAAGACGGACACTTCGAGGTGGAGCTCGAAGAGAACGCATCTCCCGCGGGAAGAGACCATCACATAGTCCATACGGAGGAACTGGACAACATCCTGGCGGCGAAGAAGCGTTACCATATGCTCAGGACCTTTGACGACGACATGTTAAGAGCCATTGTCAACGACTCACCTTCCCCGCCCCCCCTCGAGGATACCCTCGACGCCATCCTGGGGAGGAAGCTCAAGAAAAACGTTACAATGCACAGGACCGACTGAACCGACAGGGTCCGGGATCATCCGATCCCGGACCCTGCTTTAAAAGTGCGAAATTTACATAAACCGCTTGAAATTCCAGTATCCATGATATATACTTATCAAGTCGCTGATGTAGCTCAGTTGGTAGAGCAGCTGATTTGTAATCAGCAGGTCGTGGGTTCGAGTCCCTCCATCAGCTCCATTTATAGCTTACCTAAGCCACTTTTCTGAACAACAGAAAAGTGGCTTCTTTATTTTGTACAATTTTTGGACAT
>JAGACT010000098.1 GCA_017613995.1 Eubacteriaceae bacterium | reverse complement strand
TAGAGAAGGAAAAGGCCGCGGGACACAAGGTCATAATGATAGGAGACGGCATCAACGATTCCCCGGCCCTGTCTGCGGCGGACGTCGGCATAGCCATGAAGGAAGGCGCGGACATAGCCCAGGAGATCGCGGACGTTACGGTGTCGGGAACGGATCTCGAAAAGATCGTCACCTTAAAGCACCTGAGCGACAGGCTCATGCCCAGGATGAAGAACACGGCCGTGGTGGGAATAAGCTTCAACGGAGCCATCCTGCTGGCGGGCCTCATAGGCCTGGTCACCCCGGGCACGGCGGCGTTCTTCCACAACGCTTCCACTATCCTGCTGGCTCTGAGGAACATGACTCCGCTTATAGGAGAAGACGAATAACATCCGAAAACGGTCCTTCGGGGCCGTTTTTTTTAATGTCATCGGGCCCTGAAGGGGGAATAAAGAGAAAACAAAAGACAAAACATTATACTTAATTGTATACAATTCGGGATACTGTGTGATATAATATCTCCACGCGAGGTGAGTTATGGCAGCAAACACAGGCATACAGGATATCTACGATCACGTCAAACAGAAGATCATTTCCAGGGAGTTCTTCCCGGGCAACAGGATAGTGGAGGAGGATCTGGCTTCGGAGATGGGCACTTCCCGCACCACGGTGAGAAGCGCCATCACCCGTCTTGCCTTCGACGGACTGGTGGACGTGGTGCCCAAGAAGGGGACCTACGTGGCAAAACCCACCATGGAGGATATGGAAGAGGTTTACGAGCTCAGGCGCGTGCTGGAGACGGAGGCCGTAAGAAGGGCCATCCCCAGGATCGACAGCGAGGCTCTGGCCAGGATGCAGGGATGCATCGACGAGCAGATCGAACTGGAGAAGCACTACAGCATGCAGGAATACGTCCGCATCAACAGCGCCTTCCACGGGGAGATAGCCCGCGCCTCGGGCAACAGCTATCTGGAGAAGTTCCTGGAGGAGCTGTTCAACAAGACGGCGATCTTTCTTACCTTCTACGACCGCAGCACTTCCAATCAGACCTCGATAGAATCCCATACCAGAATCCTGGAGGCCATCAGGGAAGGGGATACCGACAAGGCCGTGGAAGCCATAATCGAGGACAACAGGATCGCGGTGGACGATATCCAAATATGATTTTTTGAATCCATATATGTTCAGTCAGATTTTTACCGGGCTCTCTCTTTTGACGGCCCGGTTTTCTTTATAATTTTTATACCAGTAAACTCTTAATTTAAATATGTTTAACTTAATCTTGACTTAAGTAAATAAATTGTATACAATATTGTAAACAAAAACGGAAACAGTTTTATCCGTTTGAACAACAGGGAGGAAATAATGAAAAAGCTCACAGCATTATTGATCGCAGCGCTGTTCGTTCTCGCGGCATTCACCGGATGCGGCGGGGGAGGAAAATCCACGGACAACGCCGACAGAGTACTGAACATGTATACCAGCAGTGCTCTTACTTCTGCGGACTGGCAGACGACGACTCTCACATCTGACATGCAGATCCTCTGGGTCCAGGTATTCGAGGGTCTCTACGGAATGGATGAATCCAAGGGCGGATACATCAACCTCCTGGCTAAGGACGTGGACGTATCCGATGACGGACTCGTCTACACCGTGACTCTGGTGGATGCCAACTTCCAGAACGGTGATCCCCTCACCGCCGAGGACGTGGTATTCAGCTACGAGAAGGCCATGGAAAACGCCAGATTCAACTACGTCACATCCTTCATCAACTCCATAGTCGCACAGGATGAAAAGACCGTCGTATTCACTCTGGACTATCCGTATTCAGCCATCGCCCATACCTTCTGGACTGTAAAGGTCTATTCCAAGAGGGAATATGAGGAGATCGTGGCATCCGGCAAGGAATTCGGTATCGAAGGCCATACAGCCGCCACCGGTCCCTACATCATCACGGGATTCGACCAGAGCACCGTTACTCTGGAAGCCAACGAAGACTACTGGCAGGGCGCTCCCGACATCAAGCACGTCAAGTACACCGTCATCTCCGACGCCGCCGCCCAGGTCGTTGCCTTCGAGAACGGCGAACTGGATTACTTCCCGAACGTGCCCAACTCCGACTGGGAGAACGTCAAGGCAAAGGCCGGCGACAACTGCGAGATGGTCACCGCCAACGACGTAAAGGTCATGTTCATCAATTACCTTTCACCCACCAATGACGGCATCCTCGGCAATCCCCTCGTAAGAGAAGCCATCATGTACGCCGTCAACAAGGATCACTGCATCAAGGCAGGTCTCGCCGGATACGGAATGCCCGCCTTCGAGTACATGTATCACGGATACGTTGCCACATCCCCGAACTATGAGGACGGCACCTTCAAGACCTACGACTACGATCCCGACAAAGCCCATCAGTGCCTGATCGACGCCGGATTCACCGAGGAAGAGATCGCCGCCGGCATCTACGTCGGAACCATCATGACCTACGGCAACAACACCACGATCCTCGGAAAGATGACCGTCGCGGTACAGGGCGACCTGGCTGAAGTGGGACTCATCGCCGACGTGGACGTTCAGGATTACTCCGTGATCGGACCGAAGATGTATGCTCAGGAGTACGATATCGCCCTCTTCGGAGACAGCGGAAACTTCGACTTCAACAACATCCGTCAGCAGGTCCACTCCGAATCCGTCGGAATGTACCTCGTACGCTACAAGGATCCCGCATCCCCCTTCGACTGGGAGAGGATCGAAGCTCTGGTGGATCAGGGCGTCGCTACTTCGGACACGGCTGACCGTTATAAGGTATACACCGAGCTGTGGGCCATCATCGCCGACACCGCCACCATCTATCCCATCGCTCACTCCGGTTACGGGATCGCATGGTCCGAGAACATTACCATCGACGGACTGTGCCCGAGCTACTATCATATCGACAGCTTCCACTGGGCGAACTGACGGGATGATAATTTCCGATAGATAAAATCAGTTATCCTGCGCCGGCACCCCCGGCGCAGGTAATTCTTATATTTAAGGAGAGGGAAAAATGATCAGATATGTCGCTAAAAGGGTACTGTTCCTTATCCCCACCATCCTGGGCGTCATCTTCATCATCTTCGCGGTCATGAACCTGACACCCTCCAACCCGGCTCTGGCGATCCTGGGCCCCGGCACCCCCGCCGAGGACATCGAGGCCTACAACCATGAGCTGGGATACGACAGGCCGTTTCTCGAAAAGTACGTGACCTATGTCCGTGACATGGTCTTTCATC
Source organism: Eubacteriaceae bacterium (assembly GCA_017613995.1). GTDB lineage: Bacteria > Bacillota > Clostridia > Eubacteriales > Anaerofustaceae > RUG14186. The sequence goes on along the minus strand of JAGACT010000098.1, from coordinate 907 downwards.
AGGATTTCGGCAAGTCCTACATCACCAGAAAGAACGTCTTCGACGAGATCTGGCCCCGCTACAAGATAACAATCAAGCTGGCCCTGTCCGGAGTCATCCTCTCGGCCCTCATAGGGGTGCCCCTGGGGATAAGGGCCGCCGTCAAGCAGTACACCCTCTGGGACACCATACCGTCCCTGGTGGCGTTTCTTCTGGCCGCCGTGCCCTCCTTCGTCATGGGACTGGTTCTGATGTTCATCTTCTGCCTCAAGCTCAAGATACTTCCGAGCTACGGGGCCGACACGATAAAGCATTTCATCATGCCGGCACTGGCCATCTCGCTGCCCTCCAGCGCCCAGAACTTCCGTTTCACGAAGTCCTCCATGCTGGAAGCCATCAGACAGGATTACGTGCGCACCGCCAGGGCCAAGGGAGTCCCCGAGCGCCAGGTAATCTGGAAGCACGTACTCAAGAATGCCCTTCTGCCTGTCATCACCCAGATCGGTCTGTCCCTGGGCGTGCTGATAGCCGGTAGCGTGGTCACTGAGAAGATCTTCTCCATACCCGGCGTGGGAAGCCTTATCGTGGACCGCATCAACTATTCCGACGAGCCCATCATCATCGCGGGCACCATCCTCATCGCCATATGCTTCACGCTGGTGATGCTGACGGTGGACGTGCTGTACGCCTTTATAGATCCCAGGATCAGGGCCAAGTATACGAAGAAGAATTAAGGAGGAAGCCATGTCACAGAAAGATACAGTTCTTACACCCCCCTCCGCAAAGACCGTATACAAAAAACCGAGCCAGGCAAAGGAGATCTGGAGGCGCTTCAAAAAGACCAAGGGGGCCGTCATCGGCATGGTGATGCTCATCATCATCCTTGTGGCGGTACTGATCGGACCCATACTCATTCCTTATTCGGAAG
>JAGACT010000097.1 GCA_017613995.1 Eubacteriaceae bacterium | reverse complement strand
CCTCAACAGGGACGATACCTTCAGAGATTATCTGGCTCAGCAGTACCGCTTCCAGTACCGCTACTACGGCGGCATAAACGATTACTTTACCCTGGACTCCGCCACGGCGGGAGTGAACCACGGCCTGTTCTTTTCGATAGAGACGGGTCTCATAGTAAAAACAGCCACCGACAAGATGCTTCTGGACCGCCCGAACCTGGACAAGTCCCAGGGACTGATCCTCAGCGACGAGATAAAGGCCAGCAAGAGGAGGCGTCTCGACATGATCCGCATGCTCAACCGTGTGGAAACGGTCAGCATCTCGGAGCTGGGAGAACTGGACACCCTGGTGCTCAGACAGCTCAATACTTCGGAAAGGGTGGAGAGCATCAGAAACCTGCTGGAGCTGCTGGAGTCAGACCTGGATCTTCTCTACAGCACGAACACCAACAGGATGGTGACCTTCCTCACTCTCCTGGGCCTTCTGTTCGCCCTGATCCAGATCATCCTTGGAGTGATCCCGCTGTTCTGAGGCTCCGCCTCCTTATGATGCGGTGACCGGGTGTTTAATAATCTTTTGAGGAAAGGAACGAACATGATAACCGACTGGACCGAAAAACCACTGACCGCGGACGCCACTTACCGGGAAGGCACCCTGTGGTGCGAACTGTGGGAGCGGGAGATAACAGTGGATCTGTACGACGAAGAAGTCACGGAAGAGTATGCCGAAAAGTGCGCCGAGGCCCTGAACAGCATGCCCGAGCGTCTCGTGGACGATATCTGCCGCTCAGCGAAGAAGTACTGTCTTTGCTATATGGACGAGATAGCCGAGGATATCTCGGACGATCTGACGGTGCCGATAGATGAGGATACGCCGGAGCGTGAGATCCTCAGATGCTTTTATCCCACCGCCCTGGTGGTGGAACCTCCGCAGGACCCCTCCCGCACTGGATACCAGCTGTCGTGCGAATGCGACTGGGAGCCGGAGCACGGCATGGAGATAGACATACTGGATAACGTACTGGTGTACCTGTGCGAGTATTCGGGATGCTCTCCCTGGGATGACCATTCCGACGAGCCGTGGAACTACGCACTGGACAATTGAAAACGCAGCAGCCATGCATACCGGCCGCCGGGATGACGGCTGCTTTTTTATGCACGAAAAAAGGAAGCCTTCCGGGCTTCCGATTAAAGCTGTTTCGTTAAAGGTACGCCACCTGGTCACCCTTTCTGATGACATGGGTGGACTTGGCCGCCGTCACATCCGTGCCCCGGCGTATCAGCACTATGTCCACGGAATACTCCTGTTCAATGTCCAGGACCCTTTTGCCGATCCACGCGCTGTCGTCCCCGATGACTATGGACGTGAGCTCCTGGGCCAGGGTGGAGGTCTCGTGCTGCAGCCTGGTGTACTGCTCCACGAAACCGGCGCTGATGATACCTGTGGGGATCGCCACGGCGCCGACGCCCAGGAACGTGATGACTATAGCCATGGCCCGTCCCAGTATCGTCACCGGGTAAATGTCCCCGTAGCCCACGGTGAACAGCGTGCACACGCTCCACCAGATGCCGGACAGAGCGTTTCTGAACACCTCCGGCTGGGCTTCATGTTCCACGTTGTACATGAAAAGGGAAGCAGCCAGCATCAGGATGATTATTATGAAGACCGAGGATGCTATCTGGTTTCGCTTCTCGTAGAGGACCGACTTGATGACGTTGAAGGAATCGTACTGGGAGTTGATGCGGAAAAGGTGGAAGATCCTCACCACCCTGAGCATCCTGAACACCACGAATCCCGACAGGAAAAAGAAGGGGAGGATGGTCAGAAGGTCTATGATCCCGTCGTAGGAAAGAAGGAATCTGCATACGGCTTTTCCCTTCCCGATACCGGGATACAGAAGCTCCGCGGTCCATATCCTGAGGATGTACTCGACGCAGAATACCATAACTGTGGCTGCCTCGATCCCCTTGAACAGCCGGTTGTAATCCGCCAGTTCGTCGAAGGTCTCCAGGAACATGGCGGTGATGTTGAGGATGATCACGCACACCAGAAAAATATCGAAAGCCCTGCTGGGACTGTCGTTCTGGTTTCCTATCTGGATTATGTCGTATACCCGGCGTTTTGCCCCGGACCGTTCCATGGCGCTCCTCCGCTCTGCTCTGTCGCAGTTATTATACACTTTTTCGGGCCCGATACCAAAAATCCCTGTCTTCGGCCCGGGGTCCGCCGTATCCTCAGCAGGGTTCCTTCAGCAGCAGTTCGTGTGTTTGCGTATCCGTCAGGCCCTTCTCCCGGGCGGAACGGAACTCTCCGGAGTGCTTTTCATAGGCCTCCCGTACCAGCTCCTCCGGCACGTCCTTCAGTGCGTCCCGGGCGCATCCCGCGATGAGATCCGGTCTGTCCTGGACGTTTTTCATAAAGGAGCGGCGTCCACCGCGTCCGGATAAGTTCCGTTTTTAAGGGCCATGCGGCAGCTGAGCAGGCTGTCCACGGGATCGTTCTTCGTTTTATCCGTTTTTTTGTGAACAGTTCTGATATTTTCACCGTTTCCACCTCCGACAGGTTTTTCAGTTCAGGCAGCGGACCATGTTCACGCAGTCTGGCACGTCTTCGTCCATATATTCTGAGTCGATAAAGCCCCACTTCCCGTACAGGTGTATCGCTGCTGCGTCGTCCTTTTTCACGCAGACCTCCACCCGGTCGAACCGGGCATCGGCCCGGAGCTCATCCAGTATCAGTCCCAGGGCCTGGCAGCCGTATCCTCTTCCCTGGTACCGCTTATCGATCATGAACTCCTGCAGGTCGTATCCCAGGGGCTCTTCGGTGAAATCCCTGACCAGGGCCAGTCCGACTATCGCTTCTTCGTTTTCTATGACGAATACTCTCGATCGGCAGTTTCGGTAAACGTATCCCCTCGCCAGTATCCCACAGGCGGAGGCAACGAATCCCTTCTGGTCATCACGTACCGTCAGGGAAGCCGCTTCGAGCCAGTTGTCTTCGGTGACTTCCGTCAGTCTGATCATATGCTGTTTCCCTTTCCGAAAAAGACCGTCTTCTCCTTCATAGAGATCTTTCCGACACAAAAACCGTATTCCTTCAGTTCCTTTTTGGCATTGAGGAAGGAGTGGTCCAGGGGGACTCCCGCGATCTTTTCTATCTCTTCAAAGGACAGTTTTACGCTGTCGTCGCAGTTTTGCGCTATCCATTCCCACAGAGGATCATATTTGCTCATGTCATGCCTCCTCGCTGTTTTGTTTCCCGATGCTGGAAACATACGCTGTCCCGCTCCATCTGTCATGGGGCATCGGCTTCTGCTGTTTTCCGAACATTCCGCGCAGGAAGTACACGATCAGGTACATGTCGGATACGGTGATGAGTATCAGGGGCAGCCAGCTGTCGTTCACCTCCTGCCAGGAGGAGTTTCTAAGAAGAGTGCCCAGAAGGCTGCTCAGGTCGATGAAGCACCATAGAATAAAGTACCGTTTCACCATCTGCCAGACCGTCGCGCTTTTTCCGTCGGCCGCCGACAGCCTCATCCTGCATACCGCATGCCCCACGGTATACCCCTTAGTCAGCAGCACCTGCAGAAGGCAGAACACCACGAAGAAGCTCCAGGTGCGGGACATGGCGGTATCCGTCAGAGCCGCGCTGTCGGGGTCGAGGATGCTCTGGGCTCCCTGCATGAAGGTATACAGCATCATGCTCAGGCAGAAATCGACGAATGAAGCGACGAGTCTGCGCCGTCCCGTGACAGTCTTCGATGCGCTTACCGAATCCGCGTCTATCTTGTCCCGGGCAGGCAGCATGAGCGTGAAAACGTATGCGATCTGATAACCCAGGGCCCCTCCCATGGTGTTGCAGATCAGGTCCTCCACGTCCGCCAGGCGGTAGGGTCCCGGATATATGCCGTAGAGAGCCGATATCTGGGTCAGTTCGAAAAACAGGCTCAGAAGGAATGAGTAAAGCGCCGTGTGTTTCAGATCCTGCCTGAAGTAGTAGCGCAGATATACCCCGAAGGGGACCGTCAGCAGTATGTTGAACAGCAGCTGCCACAGATTGAAGCTGGTGAGGTAGCTCAGGATGTTCTTCAGTGTGAAGGGTTTGTCCTTCCAGTACAGCCAGATCTGCCTGAAGGGGATGAGGTTCAGGTGATCCCTCCAGACGTTCCCCGCCACCGATTCCCTGTCGGGCAGCGGCAGGATCACCATGAAGTAGCTGATGAGCATGTAGAGCATGAAGCTGTAGACGATAAGGGTCCTGTAGCGGTTCACCGACCCGTACTTATGGTACTGGGAGACCGCGTAGGGCACAGTGAAGGCTGCGGCCAGGAACGGAAAAACCATAAGGCCGGTCTTGATAGTCTCGATGTAAGTCATTAAGTCCAAATATCCTTTCAGATATGCTTATGTCAGTGCATCCGCGGGATGCTTTTACAGTATAGCACACTTCCGCTTATGTCCGTTTTGCGGCATACGGTTTTGAATATAAAAAAGCCGCGCCGGTCCTTCGGACTGACGCGGCCGCCCTGCCGTTCACAGCTTGCCGATAAATTCCCTCAGAAGTCCGTTGATCCGCCCGGGCTGATCGTCGTTGGCGTTGTGGGCGGCCCCCTCTATGATGTACAGGGGATAGCCTTCCTTTTCGTGCCACATTCTGTTGTACGTCATGACTTTTCCCGTCCTGTCGTGTTCTCCCACCGTGAGCCACACGGGGCAGCGGATATCCATGGGCCCGATCTCGGGTATGAATCCAGCCAGGCCCGAATACAGCAGGGAACACAGCTCCTTTTTCGGGTAAACCGAGAGCATCCCAAGCATGTTCTCCCGGGCGGGCCCGGTATCTGCGCAGACCTTTGCCATGGCTTTTCTGAGAGCCCTGTCGGGATACATGCCGAACATCCACTTCGTCTGCCTCAGCCAGAAAAGATCCGATTTCGAGTAGTATGAGGGATCGTAGGGGCAGGTGCCGATGGCAAAGATCCCCGCCACGGCTTCGGGATACTGTCTGTAAAACGACTGGGCCACGAAGCCGCCGCCGGACTGTCCCACCAGGACGCAGCGGGATATGTTTTCCGCATCCAGAATGCTCCTCAGTTCCTCCGCGGCATTCGGATACGTAAAGCCGTCGTAGGGCCTGGACAGGCCGTGGGCGGGAGCGTCCCATACGATCAGGCTGTATTCCCGGCAGAATTCCTCCGTCTGGTTCCTGAAAAGATCATGGTCCGCGGAGAGCCCCGGAAGGAACACCAGGGTAATGGGGGAGCCGTTGTCCACGGTCCAGTAGAAGGTTCTTCCGCGCTGGGATTCTATGTGCTTTTGCTGCATTGAACTTATCTCCTTTCCGGGCTGATGGGGCCTCACGTCCCTACAGATCAACCCCCGGATCCTTTCGGGGCGGGGCTTTGATCATCGGTTCCGCGGTGAGGCTGAGCCTTTCTATCCTTCGTATTTCTCCCTGCTGTAGTAGTACAGTTCCATGGTGCCGTCCCATAGAAGCTCGGGATCGTTGTTCGAGAACCCGGAGATGAGGCCCCCGCCCTCACCGTAGGCATCCACGGTATCCCTGATGGCCGCCAGAGCCTCTTCCCGGTTCCAGGCGGGATTTGGCCTGATGCCCACTTCCAGGGCCAGCCTGTCGCCGAAACGCTCCTTGTAGGACCTGAAGTCGTTCGCCCTGGCCTGGATCTGCAGGGTGTTTACTCCCATATCTATCATGTAGGGCAGGAAGCGCTCTATCTTTCCGCAGCTGTGCAGCTGTACCGTGATGCCGTGGGAATGCATGCAGTCGAAGATCCTCCTGGTGGGTTCGAATACCATGGATTCCATCATGGCGGAGGAGAAGAAGGAATCCCTCTCGCTGCCCCAGTCGTCATGGTATGTCATGTAGTCCACAGGCAGGTATCTGCACAGCCTGTCGATGATCTTTATCTCCCAGTCCGCGAAGGCGTCGAGGAAGTCCCGGACCGCTTCCGGCTCCGCCGCCATGTCCAGCATGGCTCCGGAGTATCCTCCCCTGAGGGCCACCAGTCTTTCGGTGCCTCCCTGTCCTATGTCTATCTGGGTCACTTTTTCGGGATCACAGCTCTCCCACCACTTTTTGCTGAGGCCTTCGAAATCGTAGTCATCCAGGTTCGGCCATACGACCTTCTTTTCCCATTCGGTGATGTCGTCCAGGAACATGGTGCCGGGCTTGAGCATGGGACCGCCCACTTCCGGTACGAACATCCACTGTACGCCGAACCAGTCAGTGTACTCATAGCGCTCCTTGGCCCTCCAGTTGGCTTCGGGCATGCCGCACACGTCGGCCAGCATGGCGAAGTTGAATTCCGTGTTGGAGTTGGGTACCCATTTCGGCCCGCGGCACTCAGCGGCCAGCTTGAAATTCTCCCTGACGGGGATGGGATAGTCGTTTACTATCGGTACGTTGAACCCTCCGGGTCTGAAGGGCGATTCCTTGTAGAATGTTTTGATCCCCGGGGCCCCGTAGGGGGGACGTTCATACTTCATAACTTTTACCTCCCGTTTTGTTGAATGTTATGTTGAATGAATAACTCTTTAACTGATTTTAGGATACCACATTTGCAGGGATTCTTCAACATACTTCGGTGTCCGGCACGGCTAAACCCCGGGAGAAAATAAAAAGACTGCCGTGCCCGGGGCACGGCAGATAAATGTTTGCTTTAATGACGGGGAGCTTACTTGGTGGCGATGCCAAAGCGCTCCATGTTGTACTGGTATACCGCGTCGAGGCATGCCTGGGAAACTCCTGCGTGGCAGCATCCGCCGAGGATGCAGGGCACGAAGTACTTCATGCCGTTCTTCTCGCAGATATACTTGACCTGGTCGTAGCACTTCTCATAGGTCCAGTCGTCAACGTCGACCACGGTGTTGTCGATCTCGCCCATGAAGGTGATCTGGGGTCCGAACCTGTCGATGAGATCCTTTACGTTGTTGGTGCCCGCGGGGCCCTGCCATACGTCGATGCCCATCTTGATCATTCCGGGAACGAGGTTCGCCGCATAGGAATCGCTGTGGTGAACGATGAGCTCAACGCCGTGATCCTTGTAGTAGCCGTAGATCTGGGTGAATGCGGGAACGATGAATTCATCGAACATCTCCGGTGAGAGGAAGGAGTTGATAAGGCTGCCCCAGTCGTCGTGGTGCAGGATGCAGTCGGGCTTGACGTACTTGCAGATCTGCTCGGCGAATCTGAGCTCGAAGTCCGTGATATAGTCGATCATCTCGTGCATCTCGTCGGGATACTCATAGAAAGCTTCCATGCATCCCACCATGCTCATGAGATAGTGGCACTGTTCGAAAACACCGGGGGTAACGGTCATGGTCGCGAAGTATTCGTTTCTGTCGATGGCATCCCTTTCGGCGCGGGCGGCGGCCCAGTCCTCTTCGGTGAAGTTGATGTCGGGAGCCTTTACGATCTCCTTCCAGCGCTCCATGTCCTCTTCGTGAAGAACGATGTATTCGGGTTCATGATTGGGGTAGGGTCCGGGAACGTTGTCCGGGAACTGAATGGTCACGCCCCATCCGTTCTTGAGGGGGGGCTGGCCCTTGGTGGGTCTCGGGAATTTCTTTGTCAAGGGATTGGTGCGGATATTTCCGAACGCTTCGTGTCCGTTGACAAAACGGTCGGGATTTCCGCCATTGATCGTTTCGATCAGGTTCTGTCTTCTAGTAAGCATTGCTAACCTCCGTATTGTACTTTAATTGTTTTGGTGTAATTATCTAATCTACCAGATTAGTATACACTATCTGTACAAATAATGCAAATATTCGCGAACGTATATCAAACGGAATACCGATTATTCTGTGTCATCGTTGGTTATGGCTGACCGGATGCGGCCGCAGGAAAGCTTTCGGATGCTAAACCGCATCGGTATTCGGGGCTTCTGCGGAAAGCCCGCTGTCCTCTTCCGGCGTTTGCAGCACCTCTTTTCGGTGCATAAGGTGGATGCCGATGTGACCGATACCCAGGATGAGGCCGGAGACGATCATCACCGCGTTTCCCGAATATATCCCCAGTATCAGGGTTGCGGTGACCGGAAGGGACGCTCCCGCCACGGGGAAGCCCGCGAAGGAGGAGTAGAAGTCCTCCAGGGTCCTTTCGCTTCTGAAGTAGCGTATCCACCAGCATTCGTACAGTATCATCAGCAGGAAGGAAGCGATCCACAGTATGATCCTCGGATCGATGAACAGGCCCTCCGGCAGGAGCCTGACTGAAGGTCCCATCGATCTGAACAGCAGAAGGCAGGCGGATACGGCGGCTTCTCCCGCCCGTTCCAGCGCCAGCAGTATCCTGTTCTCGTTTCCCGAGATGTGTTCATACCCCGCGGGCTGCCTTCCCCTGGCCCAGAGGACGTTGGGGATAACAAGCATCAGCAGGAAGACCAGGCCGGACAAGCACAGTCCGATGCGGTAGGGGCTGCGCTGTGTCGCCAGGGTGGAGAGCCTGACGCTGCTTATTATGTCGCCGTAATGCTCCCTGAGTCCCGCGAACATGACGCCGGGGGTCCCGGGATCGGTATGCCAGCTGCCGTAGATACCCATGATCCTTCCTTCGCCGCAGCGGCTGTAGGCCGATATGAAGTTGGATATCATGCAGCGTTCCCTCAGCTCTCCGCTGAGCGTGGGGTCGCTTTCCCCGTAGAACTCCATTCCCTGCCGGACGCACTCCTCCGCCAGCTCATGGTACTGTGAGTCTGCCAGGCCGTTTTCCTCCAGAAAAGCGAGATACCGCCTGCCGGTGGTGTCGTACTGATGGCCCACGTCCGTACCGTAAAAGACAGTGTCCGGACAGGTCCTTTTTATCTCGCAGAGCATCTGCCTGAAGTATTCGTTGCCGGAGAGGGTCCCCTCCAGATCGGAAAACACGGCGTCCAGTATGCCGTCGGAACTCATCTTCATCCAGATGTTGAGATATTCCGCAGTATAATACGGAAGCTCCATAAACAGGTCTCTGCATCCGTTCTCGTAGCACTCCTGCCAGAGTCCCAGCTCCAGCTCATAGTATTCCCTGTTTCCGTGGCTCTCCCCGTAAAGCATTATCCTGGTATCCTCCGAGGGAAAGATGTCTCCCCCGGTGCCGAAGGATCCGGCAGCCAGTCCCGCGAGGACGACAGTGGCCACAATGACGAAGGCCAGTACCGTTTTCGTCCGTTCGTTCACTTCGTGTCCTCCTTATCCCGAATGCTTTCGTGCTCTCCGATCATCTTTTCCATCCAGATCATGTTGTACCACCTGCCGAACTTCCGGCCGCAGCTGTGGAATGTGCCCACCTTCGTGAATCCCATGCGGGAATGGAACTTCTCGCTGTCCCGGGTGAGGGTAGTGTCCTCCTTTATGGGATCCGCTATGCAGGCGTACATGTTCAGTATGCCCCTCCCGGCGAGTTCCTCCTCCAGGGCCCCGTACAGCAGCCTGCCGTATCCGTTTCTCCTAAGGTCCCTGTCCACGTATACCGAAAGCTCGCAGCTGAACTCGTAGGCTGCCCTGGCCTTGAAGGGTCCCGCGTAGGCGTAGCCGGCGATCACCCCGTCCTCCTCCAGCACCAGGTAAGGGTATCTTTGCAGGGTGTTCTCTATGCGGGAGGCGAATTCCTTCTCTGACGGAACGTCGTACTCGAAGGAGACCGCCGTATCCGTCACGTAGTATGAATATATCTCCAGCAGGCGGCGGGCGTCCGCGGGAGAAGCGCTTCTTATCCTTATCATACTGTTCCTCTCTGTCCGTTTGGAATAAAGTATAGCACCTATTGTCCCGGATCGGATGCCCCGCGGGCATTTGGTCAGTGAAAGTGTGGACGCGGGAGGGACGATGATGGTATAATCGACACGAAGGAGCGCGGAACATGGAAAGGTTAAGACAGCTGAACATCTTTCAGAAGACCGTACTGAT
>JAGACT010000096.1 GCA_017613995.1 Eubacteriaceae bacterium | reverse complement strand
CTCGCTGCCCGTCATCTTCGCGATGTGGGTGCTCATTGAGAGCGTCATCATCACCGTAAACAGCTTCGACTACAAGCGCGTGGGATTCTCCGCCTGGTGGGTGATTCTGGTGCTGGGCGTCTGCGGCATCGTGCTGGGCGTGCTGGGCCTTCGGAATCCGGATGTCACTGCCGCCACCCTGTCCACTCTGATCGGCCTGGGCGTCATCTCCATGGGCGCTGCCTATCTGTGTGCTCTCATGGGAGTCACACGCTTCGAGAAGAAGGTGGATGGACTGCGCCGGGAGATGGGAATCGACGAGCAATAAACTGGCGAGTACTCATTAGCGGTGTCCGTCCTTCGACGGTGGGAGTTGTAGTAAGTATTATAGTTAATGAGATTTGACGTTAATAATCTTCCATCCGATTAGCCCTACTATCAGGGACATCAACGGGGAGAGGATATTAAATATACAGAAAGGTGCATAGGCCAGCGTCGGGACGGAAAGGATAGTCGCCTGCGTCATGCCGCAGCTGGACCAGGGAAAAAGCGGTGAGGTGACTGTGGCCGAGTCTTCCACGCTCCTGCTCAGGAGCCTTCCCTCGTAGCCCTCCTTCTCGTAGGTATCCCTGTAGATATTTGAAGTCAGGATGATGGCCAGATACTGGTCCGATACGATGCCGTTCAGCGCCGTTCCTGTCACTACTGTGGACCCTATAAGTCCGGCCCTGGTGCGGGTCAGGGGCTGAAGGATGCTGGAGAGGTCTGCAATCATACCGCCTGCTCTCATACAGGCCCCAAAGCACATGGCGCAAATAATCAGGAACACCGTATTGAGCATCCCCAGCATGCCCCTTGTCGTGACGAGCTGATTGACCGAAGGGACGCCCGTATCCAGCGAGACCGTATTGTAAACCATCTCCGCCGTTCCGGCGAAGAAGATCCTTGCAGAGGAGCCCTGGGTGACGCCCTCTCCTATGCTCCTCACGATTCCGGGCTGAAAGATGATGGCCGCCGCGGCCGCCACCAGTGCCGACAGGGCCAGTACCATGATGGCCGGTAGCCGCTTCCAGATAAGGATGACCGTAAAGGCCGGGACGACCATCAGCCAGGGCGTTATATGGAAAGTCTTTCCCAGAACGGAAGTGTAAACCTGCATCTCGCCCTCCGTCATTCCGCCGTGCGTGAATCCCAGCACGGTGAAGACGACAAGGGTGATCAAGAAGGACGGCACCGTGGTGAAGTACATGTAGTGGATGTGTTCAAACAGCGGCACCTTGTTGATGGATGAAGCCAGTACGGTGGTGTCCGACAGGGGCGAAATCTTATCCCCGAAGTAGGCCCCGGATATGATGGCACCCGCCGTCATCGCGTCGGAGAACCCTTCGGCCCGCCCAATACCGAGAAGGGCGACGCCTACCGTGGCGATAGTAGTCCAGGACGAGCCTGTCATGACGGATACCACGGCGCAGAGTGCGCACGCCGTCAGGAGGAACACCTTTGGGCTTATTATCTTAATGCCGTAGTAGATGAACGCAGGGACCACTCCGCTCAGGGTCCAGGTCCCGGAGATGGCACCTATGAGGAAGAGGATGAGGATTGCCGTGGCGACATCGCCGACGTTGCCGATGATGGCATCCTCAAAAGATTTCCAAGGTGTCTTGTAAAGCCACATGGAGAGCGCTGCCGCCACAGCGGCGGCGACAAGAAGCGCCACCTGCGAGGCCCCGAGGATGGCATCTGACCCGAAGATGGATATATTCATCGCCAGAAGGACGATGAGGACCGCGAGGGGGACAAGCGCGATGAGCGTACGTTTGGTTTGCGTTTTCATGGGCATCTTTGCCACGCAAAGATACAGCTTTTTCTCTATTCAGCCTCATCCTTTTTGTAGTCAAGGTCCAGTGCGCCCCGGTAACTGATGTTGTCACGGTTCTGGCTGGAGACATGAATGGCGGCATCCCCGTTTTCGAAGACTTCGAGGGTGTAAACATAGGTGTCTTCCTCGTTCTTAACGTTAATGAGGATAGTGCGGCATCCCTTCTCCCAGCCTTTGTCCGTATATGACTGGATATCTTCTTTAAACGTCAGCCCCTTCCCGCCCCCATAGGGGACGGAGCGGGCGTCTCCGATGTACGGAAGGTGTGAATCAATGGTGCTCCCGTCAACGATGACCGAATAAAGGCTGACGGCCCGGGGCGATGCCCTCAGGGGAATCATATAGTTGATATCAATCTGATACGAACGCTCGTCCAGCATCTCCTGGACGGCGCGGGCTTTGACTTCTTCCACGGTGTTCCCGGTGCCTTCCAGACCGCTGCCGAGGCGCAGACGGTGGGATTGTGGTAGGGTAGTGGATTTGGGTTTTGCGGCGCAGGCTTACGGGTTTTCCGGTGCAGGTCCCTGGTCTGAGCGGCGCAGGCTCCCGGGCAAAGTGGTGCAGGCTTCAAAAAAGTGTCGAGGCCTGCGCCATGGAAATGCCATTCTACGTGCCTGGAAGGCACTTTTGACGTCGCAGGCACAGGTACTTTTTTGAAGCCTGCGCCGGAAACCCCAGAAGCCTGCGCCGCCAGGGGAAGATTCCAAGGCAAACAGCCCCTTACTGCAATGCCTTGATCTGTTCTGCGTTCAGCTGGCCGGAGTCAATGTAGGACTGCTTGATGGCGTAGATCTTCTGCTTCAGCTCTTCGGTCATGGAGTAGTCCCACTGTTTGGCTTCTTCGTTGGTCACGCGCTTGCCGCCGCTGTTGTGGCTGTTGTCCAGGCAGTAGAGTTTCATGCCCGGGTGATGCTCCTCGATGTACTCCACGCGGCCCT
>JAGACT010000095.1 GCA_017613995.1 Eubacteriaceae bacterium | reverse complement strand
TGGAGATCTCGTCGAGCAGCTCTCTGAAGAGCTTGTGTTCGGTGGCCTCGTTGCGGATGATGCCTACCTTGTGCTGGATCAGCGGATGGTCGAAAATCATTACCTTGGACATATGTTTGTACCTTTCCTTTACACTGTATTTTTGATTTATAATTTAAGGCTTTAAGCCTCTTTCCCGCTCATGTCGATTACGCGGTCGCTGGCCTTCTCCAGGCGGTTGAGGAACGCGTCCGATATCCCTCCGGGAGCAGGGGCCGTGACCCAGGCCTTTTCGGCGCCGACGGTATCGCACCAGCGCAGGGCGTCGTAGAGCCTGGCGCAGTACGTCACAGGATCGTCCACGCTCCCCAGGCTGTATACCGGGGATATCCCCTCCAGCAGGCCCAGCAGCTCCTCGAATACGACGGCGGCCTTCCTTATGCCGTCCTCCCGGCCCATCTCTTCCCTTATCAGCTCTGCCATGGCCGCGGGGGTCCCCCTCTCCAGGGCCGTGACGGAAGCCTCCGGCTTGTAGTGGGTATATTTCATTCCGGGAGCTTTGGGCGCCCCCGTGAGCTTTTCACGGTAGGAGCTTCTTACTTCGTATCCCAGCACCTCCGAGAGCATCTTAGAACTGATCGCTCCGGGCCGCAGGATGCACGCCGGGGTGACGGAAAGGTCCACCACGGTGGATTCCAGTCCCACGCTGCAGTCGTAGCCTTTAAGGATCACGTCGCATCTGCCCTCCATGTCCCTCATCACGTGCTCCGCCCTGGTGGGGGAGGGCTTACCGGAAAGGTTCGCGCTGGGGGCGGCGATGGGCCGGCCGCAGGCGCGGATGAAGTCCCTGGCCTCGGGGCACACCGGCAGCCTCACTGCCACGGTGGAAAGGCCCGCGGTGACGTTGTCCGCCAGGGAGGGGCTTTTGGGCAGCACTATGCTGACGGGCCCCGGCATGAAGGCCTCCGCCAGCTTCATGGCGTCGGCGGATACGGCGGAGGCGGCCAAAAAAATATCCTCCCTGTCCGCTATGTGCACGATAAGAGGATTGTCGGAGGGCCTGCCCTTTGCTCTGAAGATCGATGATACGGCATCCGCGTTCGTCGCGTCCGCACCCAGGCCGTATACGGTCTCCGTGGGAAACACCACTATACCGCCCCGCGTTATGGCCGAGGCGGCCTGGCTTATGCCCCGTTCGTATTGAGTTGGGTCCGTAAGATCGAAAGTCAGCGTATCCATTTCAATTCCATCCAATTATAACAGATAAACTTCCCTCATCCATCAGGATGAGCAAATTTGTTTCAAATATCTCCTCCGGGGGGCGTTTCTTCAAAAAACAGCTTGAAATCCTGAGCTTTTCTGTTAAAATCGAACCGAACGAACGACATTTCTTTTTAAATGCATTTTTCGCGAACTGTCCGTTTCATCCCTTCGCTGATTTTTTGCATCAGTTTTCAATCCATCTATCAAGGAGAATCATTCTATGGCGCAGGAGAAGTCCATTTTTTCCATGACCGTTCCCGAACTCAGGGAGATAGCAAAGCAGAGAGGCATAGAGAAGAGCTCGAAGCTCACCAAGGCGAAGCTGCTGGAACTGCTGTCGGACGAGGAGCCCGTCAGTGATGAGGTCCTGACAGAAGAGACCGCCTTCGAAGAGGCTCAGACAGAGGAAGCCCGGGCCGAAGAGGCCCCGGCCGGGGAAGCGAAGAAAAAGACCCGTTCCGGAAAGGACAATTCCGGAAGATACTCCCGCCTGAAGGATTCCATAGACGATACCTACGAGCTGACCGGTGCGGTCACCGTTATGCCCGAGGGCTACGGCCTTCTCATCACCCCCGAGATGAGCTCCCGGGAGGAATACGTCTACGTGTCCGCCTCCCAGGTGACCAAGTTCAAACTCATCTCTGGCGACGAGATCAGCGGCAAGGTGAGGCCCCCGAAGAGCGGGGAGACCTACAGCGCCATGCTTTTCCTGGAAAACGTAAACGGGGTAAGCACCCAGCAGATCCTGGAGGACGAAAAAAAGAAGATGGGCCAGGACAGCTCCAGGGACATGAGCCAGTACGGCAAGTCCCACTCCGGCATCCTGGAGCTGAGCTCCGAGGGATACGGCTTCCTCAGAAGGAACAACTACCTCTCCGGTGACGACGACATCTACGTGGCCCCCGCCATGATCCGCAAGTACCGCCTGCGCAACGGCGACTGGATAACCGGCAGGATCCGCACCGGGGCCGACAGCGAAAAGTACGACGCCCTGCTGTACGTGGAGAAGGTCAACGGCATGGATCCGGAGAACGCGGTGGGAAGAAGCGATTTCGAAAAGCTGCTGCCGGTGTTCCCGGACGAGCAGATAGTGCTCTCCGACGGGCCCCGTCCCGTGTCGGTGAGGCTGCTGGACATGTTCGTGCCCATAGGAAAGGGGCAGAGGGGCCTGATCGTTTCCCCGCCCAAGGCGGGAAAGACGGTGCTCCTCAAGGAGATCGCCCGCTCCATCAGGACTAACTATCCCGACATCAGCCTTATAATCCTCCTGGTGGACGAGCGTCCCGAGGAGGTCACGGACATGCAGCGCAGCGTGGACTGCGAGGTCATCTATTCCACCTTCGACCAGAAGCCCGCCAACCACGTCAAGGTCGCCGAGATGGTGCTGGACCGCGCAAAGCGCCTGGTGGAATCGGGACAGGACGTGGCGGTGCTGGTGGACTCCATAACCCGCCTGGCCCGGGCCAACAACATGGTGGTGGCCTCCTCCGGCCGCACCCTCTCCGGAGGCCTGGACCCCGAGAGCCTGTACTTCCCGAAGAAGTTCTTCGGGGCCGCCCGCAACATCGAGGGAGGAGGCAGCCTGACCATCCTGGCCACGGCCCTCATCGATACCGGCAGCCGCATGGACGACGTTATCTACGAGGAGTTCAAGGGCACCGGCAACATGGAGGTGCATCTGTCCAGGGACCTGGCGGAGGCCAGGATCTTCCCGGCCATAGACATCCAGCGCTCCGGCACCAGAAGGGAGGACCTGCTTCTGCCCCCGGACGTGCTGGACGTGCAGTACGCCGTCAGGCGCTCCTTCGCCGGGGTTGGGGTAAC
>JAGACT010000094.1 GCA_017613995.1 Eubacteriaceae bacterium | reverse complement strand
TGTTCCTCGTCGTACACCACCGGGACGAAGTTGTAGTGCATGTGGGGAACGGCTTCGTCGTAGTGGACCCAGCAGGAGACTGTGTTTATTTCCCCGTAGCGCTCAGTCATGAAATCATAGACCTTATCGAAGAAGGTGTCCACCAGGGAAGTCTTCTCATAGAGGATGTCCTTCGGCACCGTGACCACCCAGGAACCCATGACCTTCAGAGTCTTCCTGGCTGTATGGGCCACTTCCCCTATCCTCTTATCCAGGTACTGCATGTCGTCCATGCCCCTATCGGGGCTCAGCATCCTGTTGGTATAGCTCCTTACGGTATCTATGTGTTTGTCCCTGGTCTGGGCATGCTTCCTGCTGGTATGTTCCAGCATCTTTCCCGCGTTTTCGTATCTGTAGGTCTTAAGACTGGCCATTGATGCCTCCCGTGTTCTGTCAGCTGATATAAAAATGAAAAGAGCGGGGACCGCTCTCTTATCATACCTGATTTGACGCGGCGTCGGTCTCCGAAGACGCCTTCCTGCCCTCGCTGCTTTTTATGTGGTTCCCGATTATCTCGGAAACGTCGCTTATGGTGATGAACGCGGAAGAGTCTATGTCCTTGATGATGGACTTCAGTTCCTGCACCTCGAATCGGGTGAGCACGCAGTAGAGCATGTCCTTCTTTCCGCTGATGAGGCCCTGGGCCTCTATCCGTGTTACGGTCCTGCCCAGCTTCTGATATATCTGATCCGCTATAGTCTCCGAATCGTTGGTGATGATTATGGCCGCCTTGGCCTGCTCCATCAGGGATTCCATGACATCCAGTATCCTGGAGGTGATGAAATATGTAAGCAGAGAATACATAGCCCGGTCCAGTCCGAAGAGGAAGCCCGCGCAGGCATAGATGATCACGTTGAATACCAGCACCACCGTTCCCACCGGGAAGCTGAGGCTCTTATTGAGCATCAGCGCCACCACCTCCGTACCGTCCAGGCATCCGCCCCGCCTTATGACGATGCCCACACCGAGGCCCAGCAGGACTCCGCCGTAGCATACGGCCAGCAGGTACTGGTGGGTGGCGTCCGTCATTCCTTCAAAGAGCCTGAGGCCTATTGAAAACATAATCATGGCCCAGAGGGAATGAAACAAAAACTGCTTTCCCAGCTTTCTTGCCCCTATGAGAAGGAATGGTACGTTCAGCACTATGGTGACGATGCCCAGCTGCCAGTGATACAGGGTAGAGAGTATCATGCTTACGCCCACCACTCCACCGTCCAGTATGAGGCACGGCGCCAGGAACTCCTCGATGGCAAAGGCCGCGATAAAGCTGCCCAGGGCCAGCAGGAACATATCTAAAAGCACCTTGAGTGCGTTTTTGAGCGCGTTTTTGGCTTTCATTTTTTCCTCCGTTTTCTCCGATACCATTATAGCCCAATCTCCCTCGCTTTTACAACTCCGATACGGTCTCTTCCGAAAGCCGCGTACCGAAAAAGATGCTCTGTCTGTTCCTGCGTCCCACTCCGAAAAGATTGTTCTTGCCAAAGCCGCCCACAGGTGATATGATTTACATGGATATCCGCAAAATATCTTTTAATGCGGATTAAATACAAACGCCAGAGGATGATATATGAAGAACAGGGCCGAGTGCATACGGGAATACGGCAGCGACTATTTCATCAGAAAGAAACTGGAATCCGGGGAACTGTACCTTATAGAGAAGGGCATCTATAACGACCGCTCATATGTTCCGGAGCTGGCCCTGCTGTGCTACAAATATCCCAACGCCGTGCTGACCATGGATACCGCCTTTTACGTCCACGGCCTGACGGACGAGGTGCCTGCCATGACGGACATGGCAACGGACAGGGACGCTGCAAAGATCCGGGATTGCAGGATACGCCAGTTCTTCGAACCGAAGTCCTTCTTCCGCACGGGGATCACCCTCACGGGTTTTATGGGATACTCCCTGCCGGTGTATGACCGTGAAAGGATGCTGATCGAACTCATAAGACATCAGGGCAGGATGTCCCGTGAGCACTACAAGGAGCTCATAGGCGTTTACAGAAAGCTCATATCCGACATGGATACAGAAAAGCTGATGCAGTACGCTTCCATGGCACCGAAGAGCGCCAGCATCATAAGGAGCCTGGATACGGAAGTGTTCTGAAATGAGATTTCTGCGAGGACGAAGACAAATGGAAGTTACCATTACGAATATATCGAAGATAAAACAGGGCATACCCCTGGACGTGATCCTGGGAGACGAGCTTTCCTACGGAACGCTGGACGTCTACGGAAGACTCAAACCCGACGAGACCAGCGAATACGGCTTCACAGCCTATCTGAAGGACCACATAGCCCGTGGGATAACCCTGGACTGGAAACCCGACAATACGGAGTACATAACCATCAAGCTTTATACCCCCACTGCGGACGAGGAGATAGACGCCTACTATGCCATGGTGGGCAGGATCTGCGCGTTCTGGGACACTCTGATGATGGTGGACGGGGTCGAGATGGATCTGAGGGAGTTCTTTTCCGGACTCAAAAGCGTGAAAATGTTCAACAGGGAACGTTCCGACGCCATCTTCAACAGCTTCTTTACCGGGGAACGCACCAAATATGTCATCCAGTGCGTCATGTTCCCTCTGTCCATAGGAAAGGATGAAGCCATGCGCTTTCGGGGCCATCACGAGGTATTCGTGAACTGGCTGCACGACAAGCAGAAGCTGGATATCTACTATGCCGCCGCCAACTTCTACCGGGGACGCGACAGCATCCACGGCAGATACGTACTGACGGAGGGAGTGGTATCCATCTTCCCTTCGAAGCCCTTCGTGCCCAGAGGACTTATCGATCCCCAGACCCGCGGACCGCTGAAATGCGACTACTACCTGACAGCGTTCTATTCGCCCAATTCGAAGAACATCATCGGCGTCACTGATTACGACAACTTCATAAAAAGGGTCCCGAAGGACAAGATGATATACTTCGACTGTGACCACGTGGTGATCTTTGCCCTGACCTTCGACGAGATCCTCAACATCATAGAGCCTCCGGTGGACAAGGATTGATCCGATGTTTGAGTTGAAGATATTCTATCCGATAATCGGAGAAAAATAATTTGAGTAAAGGAGAATATGAACAAGGAAGGTACTGAATGAGAGAGAAAAGAGACTTTACCAAAAGATCAGGAAGTATACTGCTGATTATGCGCCGGAGGCTGTGAGTTCCTGTTCTGCTTCGGGAAGATAATGTACATTCCAACTCATTCAAAGTCCGCCTCATCTACACTGTCCGATTCTTCTTCGGTAATTCCAGGCCGACGAGACATTTCTTTCTCTGAAATAAGAGCGGCAGGATCATAAGAGGACATACGCTCTGCCGCTATGGCAAGCATACGAGCGTCGTTCAATTCCTCCATCAACCGTGTATACTCCTCCGGAGAGAGAAGGACACATACAGCGGCATTATTTTTTTATTACAACTTTTGTGCCGGAACGTCTGACTTCCTCAAAGACATGTCCAGCATGGCCGCGGTTGAACAGGGCGATGGAAGCGGTGTCCCTGGTCGCGCTTACTGCGGATGCCATAATAAGATCATCTCCTTTCACTGGACCTGTCGTATCATATGCTGAATATACTTTGCAATTTCCGTTATCCGTGTTTTATACAATTTAAAATATGTATATTTAATATAATTCATCTTCAGTACAAATCAGCTTCATTTGTATGAGAAGAAGCTGTTCATCGCTTCCGTTGCTTTCCAGGTATTCATCTGCCTGCCCAGCATCGC
>JAGACT010000093.1 GCA_017613995.1 Eubacteriaceae bacterium | reverse complement strand
TTCTCCGGCGACGCCGAAAAAGAGGTCTTCCATTCTCACGAAATCAACACCCGCAGCGCCGCTATTCTGTTTTCAGCCGTCTCCGTTTACTCCCATACGGGTCGCCGCTCACCGTGTCCATCTCCTTCGCTATTTACTTTTTCTACCACCTATCATATATTCATCATTTCATGTTGTCAACGATTTTGAACTGTCTGCGGAAGGATAAATAACAGGCATATGACCTCTGTCTTCCGGTTCTCCGACGCGGCCGCAGGAGAAGTTTTGATTAAGCATTGACTTAATCAGATCCGGTGTTAGAATATATGTATCAAGACATTGAGAGGTATGCATCCATATGGAACTGTCAACAGTTTTCAAGGCGCTGGGAGATCCGACAAGGCTCTCGCTCTTCCAGCGGCTCCTGGAGAGGAAGCACTGTGTAAGGAGCCTTTCCAGGAAGTTTTCGATCAGTGAATCCGCCGTATCCCAGCACATGAAGGTGCTCAGGGAGGCCGGTCTCGTCAGGGGCGAGAGGTACGGATACCACATCCATTACATCCCTGTCCGGGATGCCGTCGGCGAGTTGTGTCGCAGCATAGAAAACATGAGGATCCTAGCTGTCGAGGTACGGGAACGTCCCGGCAGCTGCCGGTGCGAGTTCAGGAAGGAGGGCAAAGATGGGCGTACTTGCTGACCTTTTCCTCACGTTCGCCAGGATCGGGCTCTTCACCTTCGGAGGCGGTTACGCCATGATCGCCCTCATAGAGGATGCATGTGTTGAAAAGAAGAAGTGGATAGATCACGATGACATGATGAACATCACGGTGATCGCGGAGTCCACTCCCGGACCCATAGCCATAAACTGCGCCACCTTCGTCGGCTACAGGCAGAAGGGCATGGCGGGAGCTGTAGCAGCCACGGTGGGGATGATACTGCCGTCATTCTGCATCATATATCTGATCAGCATGTATCTAGACGGTTTCCTGGAGATCACGTGGTTCGCCCATGCTTTCCGGGGCATCAAGATAGCCGTGGGCATACTGGTGTTCGACGCTGCTCTCAAGCTGCTGCGGAAGATGCAGAATAAGCCCCTGCCAAAGGCCTTCATGCTCTGCTCGTTTGCCTCCATGCTCCTCATCGACATATTCTCGGTCAGGATCTCATCTATAGTGCTGATGCTGGCCGCCGGCGCCGTCAGCCTCATCATCTTCCTGGCAAAAAGACCGGCGGGAAAAGGAGGTGAGGGCAGATGATCCTCCTGGACCTTTTCATCGGATTTCTCAAGGTGGGATGCTTCGCCTTCGGAGGGGCATACGGTTCGATACCTCTCATAAGGGACATCGTCCTTTCGTACGGATGGATCGATGAAGAGATGCTCACCTACATGATCGCCGTCAGCGAGAGCACCCCCGGGCCGATCATGGTCAATCTCGCCACATACGTCGGCAGCTCACAGGCTGGGCTGGCGGGGTCCCTCATCGCGACCGCTGCGGTGGTGCTGCCTTCCTTCGTGATAATCATCCTGGTCACAGCCCTGCTCAAGACCTTCCTGAAAACTCCATGGGTGCAGGCCGTCCTGCGCGGCCTCAAGCCCTGTATGGTCGGGATAATACTGGCCACAGGCCTGTTCATGATGTACAGGAACGGGCTCGTGGTCACGAAAGGGAACATTACCCTCAGGCCCCTGCTGCTGACAGCAGTCCTCACGGCGGTGTATTTCGGGTCGAGGAAGATCCAAAAGGGCGGGATGTCCCCCATCGCCCTGATCTGCCTGGCCGCCCTGGCGGGGATCGCGGCATACGGGCTGTAAGACCGTATAATCAAAGAGACGGCGTGAGAGCCGTCTCTTTTTTCATCCGTGCCGTGCCTGTGTCAGAAGGACACGTTCATCACGTTTATCAGCAGTATCCATATGAGCCCGTAGTAGCAGACCACGGCCACCATGTCGTTCAGTGTGGTGATCAGCGGGCCGGAAGCCACCGCCGGGTCGACTCCTATCTTCTTGAACAGCATCGGTATGCCGCTTCCCACGAAACTGGAGATCATCATCGCCACTATCAGGGCAGTGCCGATGCAGGCAGATATTGCGAAAGCCGACTTCAGGTCGTGAGTCTTGAACACGTATATGTACGCTCCCACGCCCACGAAGGCCAGCACTCCCAGTATGAGGCCGTTGAGGAGGCCTACCCTGAGTTCCTTGAAGACCAGTTTGAGCTTGTCGGAGGCAGTAAGGCTGTCGTCGGTCAGCGCCCTTATCGTCACGGCCAGGGACTGGGTGCCCACGTTGCCCGCCATGTCGAGGACCAGCGACTGGAAGGCCATCGCCAGGGGCAGGACCGCAAGGACCACCTCGAACTTCCCCACCACGCTGGAAACAAGCATGCTCAGTCCGAAGAGGATGGCAAGCCACGGCAGTCTCTTCCTCACGGAATCCTTCACGGGCTCGTCGATGTCCTCGCTCTCGGTACCACCACCCATACGGATGATGTCCTCGTCCTGCTCCTCCACCAGTACGTCGATGATGTCATCCACCGTGACTATTCCTATCAGGG
>JAGACT010000007.1 GCA_017613995.1 Eubacteriaceae bacterium | reverse complement strand
GTTCTAAAGATATGGTCAGAAACATAATTACATGCCTCTGAATAGGCCTTCATGGTCTTCTTCAGAAGTTCAGCTTGACAACCGTCAGGGATTATGCGGAGTCTCATGGTCACAGTCTGCTGCATTAACTATATTCATGTTCTATATACTAGAACAATTATACTATATTCCATAAAGGAAGTCAATATGGAAAACAGAAAAAACGCCGCATTTCCGGGCATTCCTCTCCCGCTTACTGCGTTGAAGCGGGAGTCTCCTGCCCTGCGGCTCCGATGATTCAGACGACGGAATCGTACTTTCTGAAAAACGGCAGCAGCCTGGGATACATCTTAGAAAAGATCTCCCTGTATTCCTTCTCGTAGACCGCCGCATCCCGCTCGTCCGGCAGGAACGTATCCGCTATCCTTACCATGCTGCTGCAGGCCTGTTCATGGGATGAGTACACCCCCATGGCGGTGAACACCGAAACGGCGCAGCCCACCCCGCTGGCCTCCGGTGCCTCGGTGCGGTGCACCGGCAGACCGAATACGGAAGCCACGATGCGGCAGACCTCGTCGGAGACCGCTCCGCCCCCGCAGATATATATATCCCTGACTGAGAAGCGTCCCTTTTTCTCAAGATGTTCCAGGCCGGTCCTGAGGGCCAGAGCAATGCCTTCTATAAGGGCTCTGTACATGTGGGCGCGGGTATGCCTGTCGGTGAAGCCTATGTAGGCGCCCCTGGCCTTGGGCATCTCCACTCCGGCGATGAAGTAGGGAGAAAACACCAGGCCCTCGCTTCCGGCGGGGATCTGCGGCAGCATGCTGTCCAGATACTGTTCGGGGCTGCCCCCTTCCCTTCCCGCCGCTTCCTTCTCATAGTGGGCCAGGTTGTCCCGAAACCAGCTCACCAGCCAGAAGCCGCTGTAGAGCTGCACCTCCGGGGAGCAGCATCCGGGGACCACCGCGGGATATGCCGATATAAAGGGGAACGGTTCCATGTATTTCCGGGAGGTCACCTGCACCGCCGCTGCGGTGCCGAGGCTCACTGCCGCCTTGTCCGTATCGGTGCAGGACATCCCCAGGGTCTCGCAGCCTTTGTCGCTGCCGGAGGCGTACAGAGCAATCCCCGCGGGGATGCCCGTCTCAGCGGAGGCCCTGTCGTCCACGTATCCCAGGATGCTTCCCGTCTCGGCATAGTCGAAGTATTTTTCCGTATCCATGGGAAACACGCACATCCTGATATCGCCGGGGCTCATCCAGCGGTGCTTTTTCATGTCGAAGGGCACGTGGCCGATGAGGGACGAGACGCTGTCGATAAGCTTCCCGCACATGCGGTAATTGAAATATCCGGAAAGGGTGGCGTATTTATACGTCTTCTCCCAGATCTCCGGTTCGTTGACCCTGATCCAGTTGCACATGGATTTGCGGTACTGCATTTTTATCATCTCGGTCTTGCCCACGGCGCCGAAAAGGATCTTCTGCAGCAGGCTCAGCTGCGGATCCGGCGCTTCCCGCCTGTCCATCCAGAGGATCACATCCCTGACCGGGGAAAGATCCCTGCCGAGGCACACGAAGGTGTCCCTTATGGTGGTGATGGTCACCGCGCACATGCGGGAGAACTCAGAAGGGAAACGGTCCTTCAGCTCCCTGATCGCGGCGCATGCCTCATCCCAGTAAAAATCCGCTTTCTGTTCCGCGCGGCCCTCCTCATCGGAAAGGTATGCCTCGGAATATCTCCTCCTCACCAGAGCCGGCATATGCCCGAAGCGGTCCACCAGCATCACTTTTAGGCTCTGGGTCCCTATATCGACGGCCAGCACCAGGCCGTCATCGTATTCACTCAACTTTATCCCCCTCCTCCAGTATATCCTCTATCCTGGACGCTATCATCTCGAACACCACGTCATTGTATCCTCCGGGAATGATAAGGTCTGCGTCCTTTCTGGTGGGTTCCACGAACATCTCATGCATGGGCTTCACCGTGTTGAGGTACTGGGCCTCCACCGATTCCAGGGTGCGTCCCCTTTCGCTGATGTCTCTTTTCAGCCTGCGGATGAATCTCTCGTCCGCGTCGGTGTCCACGAATATCCTGATGTCGAACAGATCCCTCAGCTGCACGTTTTCGAAAATGAGGATGCCCTCCACGATGATTATCTTCTTCGGCTCCACATGCTCCGTCGCTTCGGTGCGGTTGTGCATGGAAAAGGAATACACCGGGATGTCCACGGCAGTGCCGCCCCGGAGCTTTTCGAGGTCCTCTATCAGAAGGGAAGTCTCGTAGGCTTCCGGATGGTCGTAATTGACCCTGGCACGGTCTTCCATGCTCAGATGGTCCAGCCTCTTGTAGTAGCTGTCATGGCTTATGAGTGCCACTGCGTCTCCGAATCTGTCGATTATAGATTTTGCCAGCGTGGTCTTTCCGCTGCCGGATCCGCCGGCGATGCCGATGATGGTGTTGTGCATGGTTTTCCCTCCGGGATCTGTCAGATCTGCTGGAGATATTTTACCACAGAATATTGCCCCGGGACAATACGGCGGTATTGACAAACGAACTCGGAAAAGATAAACTCAGACTGCGGAGGTGATAGACATGATAGCACTGGCATCGGATCACGCAGGATATGCGCTCAAGAAGGATCTGGAGGAATACCTGGCTTCGAAAGGATATGAAACGAAGGACTTCGGAACGTTCTCCGAGGAAAGCTGCGACTACGCGGTATACGGCTACCGTGCCTGCAGAGCCGTGACGGACGGGACCTGCGAAAAAGCCGTCCTGGTCTGCGGTACGGGCATAGGAATGTCCCTGGCGGCCAACAAGGTGAAGGGGATAAGATGCGTCGTATGCTCCGAGCCCTTCTCGGCGAAGCTTTCGAGGAACCACAACGATTCCAATGTACTGGCCCTGGGAAGCAGGGTGGTCGGCAGCGAGCTGGCCAAGATGATACTGGACGTATGGCTCGAGAACGATTTCGAGGGAGGAAGACACCAGAGACGCATCGATCTGGTGGCTGACATAGAGAACGGAAAGGAACTTTGAACTGTCTTCGGAAACGAACGGATGCCGGCCCATGGGCCGGCATCTTTTTTTTATATCAGTTCCCTTCTGTACAGTCCCCGGGTACGCTCGAATCCGGCTTTTTCGCCTGCGGTGAAAGCCCTTGCGATATCATCGGCCCGGCGGGCGTCCTCCGACGTGAACCACAAAAGAACGAAGTCGGTCTCCGGCAGCCGGATGTCTCCCACGTACAGGGGAAGGCAGTTGTAAAGGACGGAATACATCCTCTCCAGGCACTGCACCCTGAATACGTTGAGCTTCGGGTCCGTTACCTTCCCGTATCCGGGGCAGGAGCCGCATCCTTTCTCGTTTCTCAATGGACAGCTGCGGTAATTCATCAGGGGAAGGTATCCGTAGCCGATGATGCCCACCGGGATGCTGCCCGCGATGGAGGCGATCCTCTCGAAGGACAGCTCGAAGGACAGCACCGCGTCTGAGATCCCCATGCGCTCATACTCCGCGAGGGATACGGAATTGGTGATGTTCAGGCCGTATCCGCCGTGGACCGTGAAGCCCTCGTCAAGGCAGAAGGACGAAAAGCCGATGTTGTCGCAGTATATGTCCCGGATCCCCAGAGCCCCGATCTCCCGTACCTTCTGTCTGTACCGTGATTCGTATTCGGGGAAGATCATATGGGGGAGCTCGGCTATCAGCTTGTCACCGAAACGGGACAGCTGCCGCGTATCGGACAGTATCTCATCCGCAGGAAGGATGATCCGGTCAAAGAGGGACGTGTCCCCTGCCCCGGACACGGAAGAGAATCTCGCCCTCAGGGAAGGCTCCCGGTGACGGGAGAGAGCCTGAGGAGCGTCCGCTCTCCAGGAGGCGCTGACTTCCCTGGGGGGCTTCTCCCCCATCAGGCGCGCCATTTCCTCCAGGGCCTGTCTTCTCATGGAATTTATGACCGAGAAGGACAGCCTGAGGCCGTCTCCCACCCTCGCGTCGATGGACGCGGGGAAAAAGGGCGTGTTTCCGGTCTTTGCCAGCTGCTTTTTCACATCCTCAGAGCTTATGCAGTGTTCGGTTCCGGGAGTCGGCTTTTCACCGCTGACGGTGACGGATCTGTCATTGCAGGTAACGGTAAGTACGCTTTTGTCCTCCTGAAGCAGGCAGAGCATATCCACGGGGATCGAATTCCTTTCCCTGGAATACAGTCCCCTGAGGCTCTTTATGACCGCCTGGGAAGCTTCGGCGTCCTCCCTGGTGCGGTGCCCGAACATCAGGGCGTTGCGCTTACCGGTATAG
This sequence comes from Eubacteriaceae bacterium, assembly GCA_017613995.1. GTDB lineage: Bacteria > Bacillota > Clostridia > Eubacteriales > Anaerofustaceae > RUG14186. The sequence continues at coordinate 11,174 of JAGACT010000007.1, read as the reverse complement.
TAGCCCTCCGTGAAGCCGCCCCTGGAGAAAACGTCCCGGAGGACCCCCAGGTCGGGCTCCTCCCCGTGAAGGGCCTTCACGCAGGCGTCGGTGGCCGCTGCCACATATTCCGGACGCTTCATCCGTCCTTCTATCTTAAAGGATGAGACTCCGATCTTTTCCAGTTCCTTCAGATGGGGTATGATGCACAGATCCTTCAGGGACAGGGCGTAGTCGCGGCTGTCGGTCCGAAAGTCCAGGCGGCAGGGCTGGGCGCACAGGCCCCTGTTGCCGCTTCTGCCCCCGATCATCGAGGACATGTAGCAGGCGCCGGAAACGCTCATGCACAGGGCCCCGTGGACGAACACCTCCAGCTCCAGCTCCGGCACCTCCTGGTGCAGCAGCTTTATCTCACTAAGGGACAGTTCCCTGGCCACCACAGCCCGGGAGAAGCCCAGCTTCCTTAAGGCCCTGAGTCCCTCCGCGTTGTGCACCGCCATCTGGGTGGATGCGTGCAGGGGAAGGCCGGGGCAGATGTTCTTCGCGAACGCCGCGCAGGCCAGATCCTGGAGTATCACCGCGTCCGCTCCCGCCTCGGCCACCTTCACGATCTCTCCCCGGAGCAGCTCCAGTTCATCGTCGCACACGAGGGTATTGAGGGTGATGTAGACCCTGACTCCCCTCTCGTGGCAGTAGCGTATGGATCCCTCCAGTTCACCGTCTCCGAAATTCGACGCGTTCCTCCTGGCGTTTAGGGCCTTCGTCCCGAAATATACCGCGTCGGCGCCGCTTCTCACAGCAGCGACGAGCTGTTCTTCTCCGCCCACCGGCGACAGTATCTCACCTGCCATCGTACTTCTCCGAAATATAGTCTGCTGCCCTGAGGTAGCTTTTAAGGCCTTCTCCCATGAAGGTCTTCTCACAGGCCAGCGAAGTGTAGGTGAAACGGCGGAACTCCTCCCTTTTGGTGATATCGCTCATATGCACCTCCACGCAGGGCACGTCCGCCGCCCTGAGGGCGTCCAGGATGGCCACCGATGTATGGGAGAATCCCCCCGCGTTGATTATTATGGCGCAGTCCTCACCGAGACACTGCTGTATGCGGTCGATGATGTCCCCCTCGTGATTGGACTGGAACACCTCGCATTCCATACCGAGTTCCCCGGCATGGAATGCGATCTCCCTTTTCATATCCTCATAGCTGACGGAACCGTAGATATCCTTCTCCCGGATGCCGGTTAGATTGATGTTCGGCCCGTTTATCACAATAAGCTTCAAAATGATCCCCGCCTTTCGGTCTTTTCAGCAGATCTTCTCCATTAGTTCGTCCAGTGACGCTTCGAGGGTCCTGACGCTCTCAATAAGGCCCGTATTGTTGGAATGCTTTATATCGCAGTATCCCTCGTAGATGCCCTTCCTTTGTTCATACAGCTTTTCCAGGGCGTCCCTGCCGGATGAAAGAGGACGGCCCTTCGTGCTGAGGGAATCGAGATCCCTGTGTATGTATACGATGACGGAGTTCCTTCTAAGAGCCCTCCTGTTCTCCTCGGACAGCACCGAACCTCCTCCGCAGGATATGACGGTATTTACCATGGAGGACACCTCCAGGATGCTCTCCGTCTCCACCCCGCGGAAGTACTTCTCGCCGTAGCGGCGGATCAGTTCTTCCGGGCTCTTTCCGGTCCTCTTTTCGATGTGCCTGTCGGTATCCACGAATCCCATGCCCAGATCCCGGGCGATACGGCTGCCTATGGTGCTCTTGCCGCTGCCGGGCATGCCGACGATGACGATGTTCAGCGGATATCTCATGGCTTTTCTCAGAAGCTCTTCGGGAACAGGCACTTCGGGATCCTCTCCCGTGAACAGGCAGTGGGACGCCCAGGCCTGGGAAATGAGCATATCCATGCCGCCCACGGCGTTTATCCCCGCCTCCCTGAAGCGCAGCACCAGTTCCGTCGTCACCGGGGTGTACACGATGTCCACCAGGCTCTCGCACTGTGGGAACGCTTCGGGAGACAGAAGGCATTCTCCCGGATGCGGGTTCATCCCCACGGGAGTGGTGTTAACTATCACCTGGGAGGAGCCGTAGCGTCCTATATCCGAATAATCGTTCTCTCCGCTGCGGGACACCACCGTCACGGATGAAGCTCCCCTTTCACCCAGCACGTGCCTGATCGTGCCGCAGGAAGCGCCGGACCCCAGTATCAGGCATCTTTTCCCGGATACTTCTATGCCGTATCTGTCCAGGGTGTGCCCGAAGCCGACTGCGTCGGTGTTGTAGCCCCACAGCACCCCGCCCCGGTTGACCACCGTATTCACGCAGCCGCACCTAAGGGCCCTCTCCGATATGTGATCGCACAGCGCCAGGGCGCTGCGTTTGAATGGCATCGTCACGTTTATGCCGCCAAAGACGCGGTGCTTCATGAAGGCTTCGAAATCCCCGGCGTCCATCTGGGCCAGCCGGTAATCCTCGTTTCCGAACAGGGAGTGGATATACGGGGAGAGGCTGAAGGACAGCGCCTCCCCCGCCAGGCCGCAGGTGAATCCCATCTCATGCTGGTACAGCCTGGAGGCGGCTATTATGCTGCCGTAGATCTCGCTGACGTAGTACGAAAAGCGCTCCTCCACCGCGCCGGAGGCCCGGGAGACCACCTCCCGTTCCCTTTGTTCATTGCGGACTGCCGAAGAACTTCCCTGCTTGGCTTTTCCGATGGCCTCGGAAAGCTTCATGCGCTCCCCGAGCAGGGTCGCCAGCTTTTCGTCGGTTTCGTCTATCTTTTTTCTGAGCCGGTCGATCTCGTTCACGTTTCCTCCTTCAGGATCATGTCATACAGCGCCAGAGCGCAGGACGCCTCTATGGCGGGAAGGGCTCTGAGGGCGATGCAGGTATCGTGCCTGCCCTTCACTTCCAGCACGGTATCCTCCATCCGTTTCAGATCGACGGAATGCTGAGGAAGAGCGATGGAAGGGGTCGGCTTCACGGCGGTACGGAAGATCAGGGGCATCCCTGTGGTGATGCCTCCCAGTATGCCTCCGGAGCAGTTGCTTTCGAAGGCCACCTCGTCATCCCTTATCCTGTAGCCGTCGTTGTTGGCGCTGCCCCTCATCCGTGCGGAGGAGAAACCGCTGCCGAACTCGATGCCCTTTACCGCCGGCACCGCGAACACCGCGGAGGCAATGGCGCCCTCGACTCCTTCGTAAAGGGGTCCTCCCAGTCCCGCGGGAAGCCCCCTCACCGCGCATTCGATGACTCCGCCCACGGAATCCCCGGCCCTCATGGCGCTTTCGATCTCCATTTTCATCAGCTTCGCGTAGCGGGGCGATACCGCCGGGAAATCGGGACAGTTCTCCGCTGTCGGAGCCATGGGATCGTACGGGATGTCGAAGACCTCCCCCACGCTGAAAAGATGGGAGAAGATGCCTATCCCCCTTTCGCGCAGCAGCTGGATCACGATCCCGCCCGCGGCGCACAGGGGAGCCGTCATCCGCCCGGAGAAGGCCCCGCCGCCCGAAGGGATGAAGCCGTATTTGCGGTACGCGGCGAGATCCGCGTGGCCCGGTCTTGGCACGCGGGACAATGTATCATAATCCTGTGTTCTCACGTCGGCGTTGGCTATCCTTATCACCAGGGGACTTCCGTCGGTGCACCCGTCCCTGAGCCCGGCTGTGAATTCGGGCACGTCATCCTCGTGCCTCTCGGTGGCGCCGGTCTTTCCCGAGGAGGCACGCCTGAGCATGAACGAGCGCAGTTCCTCCTGATCGGGGCAAAATCCCGCGGGAAGGCCGCTGAGGACCGCCCGGACGAAGGGGCCGTGGCTCTCCCCCGTTATCTCGAGGGTCAGTTTTTCTCCGAAACGATAAGAAGCGTTATCCAAGTCTTACTCCCAGCCTTTCAAGATCCTTATAAAAATCGGGATACGATTTGTCCACCGCCTGCGCGTCCCTTATGACGCAGCCGCATCCCAGGGAAGCCACCGCCATGGCCATGGCTATGCGGTGGTCTCCGAAGCTGTCGGCGGTGAACTCCCTTGACTCCAAGGGGGTTATCCTTATCTCGTCTTCCGAGATCTCCACCCCGCATCCCATACTGCTCAGGCCCTCACAGAGGGCCTTGAGTCTGTCGGACTCCTTGTAGCGCAGCCTTCCCACCCCGGTCATCACGCTGCCGGAGGATGCGTTGGCGGCGAGGGCCGCTATGACGGGCACCAGATCGGGAGTGCCGTCACAGTCGGTCCGGATCCCTCTGAGGGATTTTCTGTTCACTTTTATCTCTCCCGGGGTCATGCTGAGCTGCGCCCCCATAGCCTCCAGGACATTCAGTATCTCCCGGTCGGGCTGCAGGGAATCGGCACGAAGGCCTCTGACGGCGCAGCTGCCCGAGATGGCTCCCGCTGCCAGCATGAAGGCCGCGGAGGACCAGTCACCCTCGCAGAAGTATTCCCGCGGAGGAGCGTACCCCGAACCGTCCACGGTGAAGCTCCCGTCGGGATCATGCACGACGCTTATGCCGAAGTCCCTCATGACACTTAAGGTGAGTTCGACGTACCCGGCGGATGCCGTCCGGGTGGAGGGTATGAGCCTGCTCTTCCCTCCGGTGAAGGCAAGAGCCATCATAAGGCCGGAAAGGTACTGACTGGTCACGTCGGAGGGCACGCTGTAGACTCCCGGGGCAAGCTTTCCGCTGACAGCCAGCGGATCCCGCTGCACCCTGACGCCGTGCCTTTCCATTTCGGCAAGCAGGTTCTCCACCGGTCTTTCGGCAAGACGCCCGTCCCGCATGAATACGGTTCCGGCTCCCTTCGCGGCCGCCAGAGGCAGCATGAACCTCAGAGTGGAGGCGCTCCTGAGGCAGTCCGTGACTCCCCGGGTGGGCACCTCTGCCGAGCAGATATCCGCGTATCCGCTCCCGACAGTAACGCTGCAGCCCACACAGCGCAGGGCTCCGATGGTGGCCAGCACGTCCTCCGGCAGATCCCCGCTGTAGAAGATGCGCACGGGATGGGGCGAGAATGACGCGCAGATCAGTGCACGGTGCATGACAGATTTTGATACGGGTATGTCCACGGAACCCCTCGTTTCGGAGGGATATATCCTCACATCCATGAGTATGCCTCCCTTATCAGATCCGGGATGTCCCCGAAGGGCACGTTCATCACGAAAAGATCCCCGGGGGACCGCGGCACCACCAGGTCCGCTCCCCCTGCGCGGTTCTTCTTGTCGAAACGGATCAGGGAACATATTTCGTCCTCTGTGAAGACGGGCATCCCCGTGATCCCCCTCATATCCAGCTTCGCCGTGATATGCTCATACAGCGATCGGGACGCGATGCCCTCCGAGGCAGCCCAGGCGCATATCAGCTTCATTCCGTACCCCACCGCGGCCCCGTGGGACATTTCGTATCCGCTGAGGGCCTCGAAGGCGTGGCCGAAAGTGTGGCCGAAGTTCAGGATGTGCCTGCGTCCCCGGTCGAATTCATCTTCCCTGACGAAATCCGCCTTGATGCTCAGGCACTCAAATATCATAAGCGGCATATCCTCCGTCATGGAGATATCCCTGCCGCTTATCACGTCGTACTTTATTATCTCTCCGTATCCTTCCCCCAGTAGACGCCGAGGCATCGTGGACAGAAAGCTGCTGTCCGCTATCACGCAGTACGGCTGCTTTAGCGTGCCCAGAAGGTTCTTGGCGCCTCCGTGATCCAGGGCGTTCTTTCCCCCCGTACAGCTGTCGGTCATGGCTATGATGCTGGTGGGCACGTGCACCAGCTTCACGCCCCTCATGTAGATGTCCGAAACGAAGCCCGACAGATCCCCCGCGGAGCCTCCTCCCACGGACATGACGCATGAATCGGGGCCGAAAGAGCGCGACGCCATCACGTCCACCGCCCTGAGGGCCGTGTCCATGTTCTTGTCGTGCTCGGCGTTTTCCATGACAAAGACCGTGACCTCCGCATCGAGGGCCCCCAGGAATGACTCCAGCTTTTCCTTCCACAGGGAAAGGACCCTGCCGTCGCAGACCGCCAGGATCTTACGGGCCGGCTCACCGCCGAGCCTGTCCGCGCATCCCTCCAGTATACCCTCCCCTATATATACCTTACAGGGGCTGGAGGCTTCCACATCGAGGATGAACGTATCAGCGGCCATATGCTATCTCCCTTACACAGGCGGCTGAGGACACTATCCCCGCGAGGGTATCGCATCCGACGGCCTGGGCCGAATCGCTCAGGGCTCTGTGGGGATCGTCGGAGGTCTCTATCATGAGGCCGTCCGCTCCGGCGGCCACCGCCGCCAGGGAAAGGGCCTCCACCAGATCCCTGCTGCCGGCGGCATGGGACGGATCCGCGAAGACCGGCAGGCCGGTGCGTCTTTTGAGGGAAGCGATGGTCCCGACATCCAGGGTATTGCGGCAGCTGGTCTCGAAGGTCCGGATGCCCCTCTCGCAGAGTATGATCCGTTCGTTCCCACCGCTGAAGATGTATTCGCAGGCATACATCAGTTCATCCGCTGTGGACCCGGCGCCCCTCTTGAGCAGCACCGGCTTGCCGCATCTTCCGAGGGCGCGCAGCAGCTCGAAATTCTGCATGTTCCTGGCACCCACCTGCAGTATGTCTATGTCTGTGAAATCGTCGAGATACCTTTCGGAAGGTATCTCGCATACCGTCGGAAGGCCGCTTATCCTTCCGGCTTCGGCTATCATGTTTACGGCTTTTATCCCCATTCCCTGATAGGAATAGGGCGAGGTGCGGGGCTTGAAGGCCCCGGCCCTGAACATCCGGGCCCCGCAGCGGGCCACGGATCCGGCCGCCTCTGTCAGGTCCTGGTCCTCCTGAACGGCGCAGGGACCGGCGATGACGCACAGATCCCTTCCGAGGAGCAGTCCTCCGTACTCGAAGGGCTTTCCCTCCGACTCGCATCTGAGCTCTTCCCTTTTTTCCCCCATGAGCTTTTCCACGAAGGGAAAGCCCGAGATCATCTGACGCTGATCCTCGCTGACAGCTCCGGGGCACACGTAAAGAACGCATCCGTCTCCGCTGATGCGGGACGAACCGATCTTCTGGGATGAAAGCAGGTCCCTGAGGGCCTTTTCGTCTGCGGCCGAGGCTTCAGACTTCAGTACTATTATCATGGCGTTCCTCCCCGTCCCATCTTCTCAGGATGGAACCCTCCTGCAGCGAGATCTCCGAGGGTATCAGGACCGTCTGCATCGGATGCGGGGCCGAATCGATGCTCTGACGCTCCTCATCGTACATTTCCCGCACTTCGATCCTGACGGGCCTTCCTGCCGGGGACAGAGCCTCCAGAACATCCCCGCGGGAGAAGTGATTGCGCTGTTCCACTTTAAGCATCCCCTGCTCACTGCCCCTGACGACCCCGACGAAGCGGCACTGCTGGGTGTATTCGCCGTCATTGTATGTGTTCTTCCTCTCTTCGCCGTAGTAGAATCCGGTGGAATAGGGACGGTGGCTCACCGCCTCCAGTTCCCTGTTGAGGAATTCCCTGTCATCGCAGCCGTCCAGAGCCATGCGGTAAGCGTTGGTGACGGTGGCGCAGTAATAGCCGGTCTTCATCCTTCCCTCTATCTTGAAGGAATATATGCCGGCGTCCCTCATTTCGTCGAGATGGTCTATCATCTTCATGTCGTGGGACGAGAGTATCGCGCTCTTTTCGCCGTCCTCCTCCACGGGGAAGTATTCCCCGGGACGGTTCTCCTCGTAGAGATAGTACTTCCATCTGCAGGGCTGTGTGCATTCTCCCCGGTTCCCGCTGCGGCCGGTAAGGTATGAGCTTATCAGGCATCTTCCCGAATAGGCCATGCACATGGCTCCGTGCACGAAGGCTTCCAGCACGAGGTCATCGGGAAGGGATCTCCTCATCTTTTTTATCTCCTCAAGGGACAGTTCCCTGGCCAGGACGATGCGCTCCGCTCCGAGGGAGCGGTACACCATGGCGGAGGCGGCGTTCATACAGTTGGCCTGGGTGCTGACGTGCACCGGCATGGAGGGAACGTTCCTCTTTATCGTGTCTATGGCGCCCAGATCGGAAACTATCAGGGCGTCCACCCCTATATTCGCAAGCTCGGACGCATAATCTCCCAGAAGGGACACTTCGTCGGTGTATGCGAAGGAATTCACGGTGACGTACAGCTTTTTTGAACAGGCATGGACCAGGGAGCAGGCCTCCGCGAGGCTTTCGACGGAAAAGCCGGCCCTGGACGAGCGCAGCTGAAGGAACGGGCCGCCGGCGTATACGGCGTCGGCCCCGTACATAACGGCGGCTCTGACGGCTTCCATGTCCCCCGCCGGGGAAAGAAGTTCTGTCTGTTTCATAAATCGTGCCTCCAAAGGAGCATAATGTATCATTTTATTTTACCTCTTTTATCCATCATTAGCAATCATTCGCTTTCCCGCCGTAACAATAAATGCTATACTTACGGTAATATCTATGACAAAGGTGATTGTATGATCGATATAGCATCCAGGCTCAGAGAACAGAAAGTCGACGAAGATCTTATACGGATGGCTCTGGAATTCAGAGACAGCTACGGCGTGGACGAACCCTACAGGAACCGCCTCGTGGAACCGGCGAACATCTTCTACGGCAGGGACGTGTGGGAGATGGCCATCGCGGCCATTCTGCAGGGGAACAACATCCTCCTGTCCGGCCCGAAAGCCACGGGAAAGAACGTGCTGGCAGACAATCTGGCCTGTCTTTTCGGAAGACCGGAATACAACATCTCGTTCAACGTGACCACCGATTCCAGCAACCTCATCGGAACGGACACCTTCACGGACAATGAGGTGCGTCTGCGCAAGGGTCCCGTATACCAGTGCGCCGAATGCGGAGGCTTCGGCATCTTCGACGAGGTCAACATGGCAAAGAACGACGCGGTGAGCGTTCTGCACTCCGCCCTTGACCACAGAAGGATCATTGACGTGCCCGGATACGAGAAGATCTTCCTTCATGACGCCGCCAGATTCATCGGCACCATGAACGCGGGCTACGCCGGCACGAAGGAGCTCAACGAGGCTCTGGTATCCAGGTTCCTGGTGATAGACATGCCCCAGCTCGACCACGACACGGTGGTTAAGATCCTGAAGGACAACTTCCCGAAGGCAAAGCCCCTGGCAGTGGAACAGTTCGCGGGACTCTTCCTGGATCTGCAGCTGAAGTCTCTCAACAGCGAGATCTCCACGAAGGCAGTGGACCTCAGAGGCATGATAGCGGCCATACGCACCATAGAGATCGGGCTCGCGCCCCAGAAAGCCATCCGGATGGGTCTGACCTACAAGAGCTTCGACGTATTCGAGCGGGACATCATCAACGACGTCATCCTTACCAGGATACCCGCCGACTGGACCCGGGAAGATATCTTTTAGGTACCGCGATGGAAAATCCTACCTATTCGGTCTACGATAACGAGGATTACGAGCTGCAGCTCACCGGCAGGATCATGAACCTCGTATGGACGGTGAGCGGAGATTATTCCACTCATTACTCTCCGGATATCGAACTGTTCAGGCGTTCCCAGGCCATGTGCCTGTACGACGCCATCAAGCAGGGAGCCTTCGCCAGGTACTGCGACCGGGATATGCTGGCGCTGTACATTCTGAAGAAGGTGTACCTCGGAGCGGACTACGACATGCTCAATTCCGTGGCGCAGATGGCCGTGGAAGCCTCCTGCCGCAAAAGGATCGAGAGCGAAAGAGCCGGGATACGCCAGATCAGGACCAGGGCTCTCGACGATATCCTGGAACTGGACTTCAACGCCCTTAACCGCACCGCTGCGGGAAGGATGAAGCTGCAGCTGATAAAGACATACATAAGCGGCGTCAACAACGCCCCGAAGTCCATCAGGGAACCGGTGGACATGATACTGGAACTGGAGGACGTGACGGATACACAGAGCATACTGCGCACCATAGACGCCGTCTACAACCGCTTTCTGGACAGACGCTTCGAAAAGGAGCACGGCAGCTTCGAGGACGTGATGAACGTTCCCGTCTCCGCCCTGCAGGACAACGACTGGAGCGATTTTCTCAAAGACGAACTGTACCAGGACGATCTGCAGAAGGTACTGGACGAGATCCCGAACGCCGTGACGAACTATTCCTCCAGCGGCGAAGGCAAGACCACCCGCTCCAGGGGAGGCGTCACGTATCTGAACAACGCGGACATACAGAAGATGCTCTCCAACGTGGAGAACACCTTCGGCAAAAGCTGCCTGTCCGAAGCGGAGACCAGAAGGCTCACGGGGAAGCTGTGCCGGGGCATCCACGACGAATGCAGGCTCCACTTCACCCGGGGGATCCTCTCCACGCTGCCCAGGGAGCACTACCGCTACAAGTATGCCCAGAGCGTGCTGTCGAAGAACCGTCTGGCATACTACGACAACCACAGGGTGGTAAAGCGCAACATCGCCGTGATGAAGGACATACTGAAAAACTCCCTGGTGATGCGCACCGAAAACGAAAACATACCCTCCCGAAGCGGCACGGTGGACATTAACAAGCTGTGGAAGATCGGCAGGGTGGAAACGGACAGACTGTTCCACAAGGTCATCAAAAGGGATGAAAAGGATTTCGTGGTGGATATACTCATCGATTCCAGCGGATCCCAGCAGTCCAGGCAGGGCAAAGTGGCGCTGCAGGCCTATATCCTCGCCGAGGCGCTGTCGGAAGTGGGTATCCCCCACCGCATCATGGGCTACAACACCTTCTGGACTTACACGGTGCTGAGGATCTTCAGGGATTATGACTCCCCGAGGTCCGAGAACTCCTCCATCTTCGAATACATGGCCTCCTCCAACAACCGGGACGGACTGGCCATCAAGGCTGCGGTGGACGGCCTGCTGGAGAGGAACGAACAGCACAAGGTGCTGATAGTGCTCTCCGACGGGAGGCCCAACGACAAGCACATCAACGACTCCCGCCCCATGGGCGGAATAATGTATACCGGGGAGATCGGAGTCAAGGATACCGCCCGGGAGGTAAGGGCCGCGAGGATGAACGATATTTCCGTGCTGGGTGTCTTCGCCGGAAAGGAAGAGGATCTGGCGGCGGAAAAACTGATCTTCGGCAAGGACTTTGCCTACATCAAGAACATAGCCAATTTCTCCAATATCGTGGGCATGTATCTGATCAAACAGATAGACACGGACTGAAAAACAGGGCCGCATCTGCGGCCCTGTTATTATTG
>JAGACT010000092.1 GCA_017613995.1 Eubacteriaceae bacterium | reverse complement strand
GGGGGACGATCCTTCCTCGATAGAGCATTTCACCGGCGCTTCGGTGGACGGCGCTGACCTTACGGAGGGAACCGATTTTACCGTAAAGGCGGGCAGCGTGGTGCTGGACCTCCTGCCTGAGTACCTTGACAGTCTTTCCGCCGGGAATCATACGCTGAAGGTACAGTTTGATGGGAGATTCGATGTCGATGTGGACATCAACATCGTAGTTCCAGCCGATCCGAACCCGAAGACGGGAGTCGGGAGCAATATGGGTCTGTACGCGGGCATCCTGATCATCGCGGCGCTCGCGGCGTTCGGGCTGATCGCCTACAGGAGGAAACAGAACAGAATGAAATGACATGGCGGGGACGCGGGAGCGTCCCCCATGTTTTTTCCGGATCTGACGGGTTATGAAGAATTACCCGGACGGCCGGATCATTACGGGAGAATTATGAGCATACCATCACATAACGCCAGGAACGATCCGTTCATGGCGAAACTGAGGAAAGGGGACGCGGCAGCGCTGGTCATCGGCGGGGCGGCGTCCTTTTTAACAGGCTTCTGGATCGCGCCCGCCTTTGAGGGAGGAGGACTTTCCCAAACTCTGGAGTTCATACGGGAGAACGACATGCTTTTTCGCCTTACGCGTCCATCGCTTTGGGAATGGAGCCCAACGGGTCTTAAGGCTGCGGTCCTGTGCCTGGCGATCTATCTGGGCGTGATGTTCTTTGTCATCACCGAGGTGAAGAACCGCAGGAGCGGTGAGGAATACGGATCCGCCCAATGGGCCAACAACAGGACGGTAAACGAGCGCTATTCGGACGGGAGGCATCCTCTCGAGAACCGGCTTCTTACGCAGAACGTGGCCATAAGCTATGACACCCATGCCCACCAGAGGAATCTGAATACCCTGGTCATAGGCGGAAGCGGAGCCGGGAAAACCAGGAACTACACCAAGCCCAACGTATACAACTGCAATACGTCCCTTGTGCTGACGGATCCCAGCGGGGAGGTGCTGCAGTCCTGCGGGCACCTCTACGAGGAGCGGGGATACGAGCTGCAGGTGTTCGATATAAACAAGTTCGAGAACTCCATGCATTACAACCCCTTTGCCTACATCCGGGAGGAAAAGGACATTGACCAGCTGGTGACTGTGCTCATCAGGAGCACGACCCCTCCCCGGATAGCCTCCAAGGATCCCTTCTGGGAGAACGCGGAGAAGACGCTTATCAGTGCCCTGATGTTCTACCTGTGGAAAGAGGCTCCTGTATGCGAGCGTAACTTTCCGACGCTCATAAGGCTTCTGGGGATGCTGAAGGCTGACAATCGGGAGCGTTCCCGCATAGATGAAATGATGTTCAGGCTGCCTCCGGAGCATATGGCAAGGAAAAGATACGAAGCATACAGGATAGCGGCTAAGGATACTGCGGCATCCATCATCATATCGGTGAACGTGAGGCTGGAACCCCTTTCGCTTACTACCGTAGAGGACATAATGCGGGACAATGAGATCGACATAGAGGCTCTGGGCAGGAAGAAGACAGCACTTTTCTGCATTATATCCGACGAGGATACGACCTTCAACTGCATAGCGGCCATGCTTTTCACACAGATCTTCAGGGTACTCTACGATCAGGCGGACCATAACGGGAGCAGGATGCTGGACGTACCTGTCCACATGCTGATGGAGGAGGCCGCCAACATAGCCATGCCGGAGGACTTCACATCTATTCTGTCCACCATGAGGAAACGGAACATCACCTGCTCCGTCGTCTATCAGGATATATCCCAGATAGAAGCCAGGTTCGGGAAGGAGTGGGAGAGCGTCCTGCAGAACTGCGATGAGCTTCTGTACCTCGGAGGGAACTCGGAGCGTACCTTTGAGTACATCTCGAAGCTTCTGGGCAAGGAGACCATAGACATACAGAACACGTCGAAGACCGAGGGGTGGAGGGGATCCTATTCCGTGAACAGGCAGAGAACAGGGCGGGAGCTCCTGACTCCGGATGAGGTAAGGACCATAAGGAACACGGACGCGATCCTTTTTATCAGGGGCGAGGATCCCGTCCTCGACCGCAAATATGATATCAGTACGCATCCCAACTGCAGGTATACACTTGACGGGAAAGGGGATGCTTTTTATTATCCGTCCTACGTGGACAGGTACAGGGATGAGCGGAGGCCCGTTTTCGGGACCGTCGTCTTCACCGAATCGGAGAGAAAAGAACTCGAAGAGGCGATGAAAAACCTGAGATTTCTATAGACAGGAGAATAACACAATGGAAAAGAAAACATGCCTGTTTTTATCAACGCTTGCCGGAACGGTATCCATGCCGGTCATGAATGCATACGCCGATCCGGTGGAGGAGGTGCTGGAGCCTATCAACAGGCTCACATCGATGCTGTATTCCATAGCATCGGCGGTCGGTACGATCATACTGATCTACAACGTGATACAGCTGGCGCTGACGCTTAAGTCCCATGATCCCTCCCAGCGCTCCAACGCCCTGCTGGGGGTCGTCGCGGGAGTCATCATCATACTTATTCCGCAGGTCGTAAGATTCCTTCTCGGCTGAGGCGGAACGGCATGAAAAAACTTCTGCAGCTTTACGAACTCGCCGGGAGGATCCTTAATATCGTTGTCGAGTACCTCGTGACTTCCCCCAGGGATTTCATGAGCGGTACGATGTACAGCTACGCTTCCGGAGTGCTGAATACCTTTACGGTGATAGGGGCAGCACTCATGAGCGCTTTTTTCGTATACGGGATCCTGAGGAATTATTCCGGGTTTCAGGAGCTCAGGCGTCCCGGGGCGGTGCTTGAGCTGTTTATCAGGCTCATACTGTCGGCGGCGGTGCTGTACTACTGCAGGGAACTGCTCGTAATGATAATGGACGTGACCCAGGGCCTTGCCATGGTCCTGTGGCAGGGCAGCCCCTATGACAGCCTGATGATGGTAAGCGACATGCCCGCGGAGGTGAGCACTGTTGTAGGGTCACTGAACATTATCACTGATTTCGGTACGGTGCTGATCTTCGCCATATCGAGTTTCGTCATCCTGGCCAGCGCGGTCACGGTGCTTCTAACCGTATTCGGAAGATTCTTCCGGGTGTATCTGCACATAGCCATAGCTCCGATCCCCCTTTCCACCGTTTCGGCCAGGGAAACGGAGCAGATCGGGCTGAGCTTCATAAAAAGCTATATCGGATGCTGCCTTGAGGTGGCGCTGATCATGCTGTCGATAATACTGTACGCGGTGTTCTTTCACAACAATGTGGATTCGCTGAAGCTTATAAGCGACAGCGCGGAGAACGCTCTGGTGTTCAACTGGATACTGTCAAATACGCTGCATGTGCTGATCCTGGCAAGTATAGTCAAAACATGCGACAACATAACTGGGAGGTGGCTAAAGGTCTGATGGAAGTAAAGATAAACAAGGAGATCAACGACTACGAGGAGCAGTTCTTCTTCGGCTTTTCACTGAAACAGTGCCTGACTCTCCTGCTGATCGTTGTAATCGGTCTTATTCTGGGAGTTCTCTTGTCCGCTGCAGGGGTTAATTTCGATGTGATTCTTTTCATCGTTATCCTTATTTCATTGCCTGTTGCTTTCCTGGGCTTCTACAGCTATAACGGCATGAGCGCGGCTCAGAGCATCCGGGCTTTTATCAGAAGCACCTTCCTAATGCCCGATGTCCTGCTCTACGTCGGGGAGAACACCTATTTCGAGCTCTTCAGGTCGTACAGGAAAGAAGTCAGGCCGAAAGTAAAAAGGGACAGGACGCTTTGCAAAGCAAGGAGCCTGGCTCCGTTACAGGATGACGTCGCCGTCAGCACGGAAGATATCATCCTCGACGAACCTGTTCCTCAGACCATCGACGCCCTTATGACCGAGCCCAGCGAGGAAGAGAAGGAAAAAGAGAAAGAACGCATTCTGAAGAAGGAATTAAGGAAAAAGAAGGCTATAAAGAATATCAGGAAGGCCGGCAGCCTTCTTCTCGACATAGTAATATGGATAATCCCTTCCCTGGTTATCACGTATATCGTCAACAAAACGAATGCCCTCAACATCATCGGGGAATGGTTACATAGACTTTTAGGCAATGCCGATTAGTGTACATTTCAACGTCATGTCCCCGTCTCATGAATGCAGTTTCTGAAAACAGTCAGCTGTCTGAAGCCGTATTGACAATTACACGTATATGTGTTAATATCAATACGGAGATGATAATTATGTCGGACTATTACACAGTAACTCAATATGCCGTCAGATACGGCAAGGATCCCGGAAATGTCAGACGGATGCTGATCCAGGGCAGGCTCGATGGGGAAAAGCTCGGGAATCAGTGGATCATTCCGAAGGATACGCCTTATCCCTCTGACAGGCGGGAAAAAACAGGCAGGTATAAGAACTGGAGACAAAAACAGACCGTCACGAGAAACTGTCCTGACCTGATGCGCCTGCTCATCAGACTAAGTTCGGAAATGCATACCATATACGGTGAAGCCCTGGATAAAGTGATCCTGTACGGATCTTATGCCAGGACAGAGCAGACCGAGGACTCGGACGTGGATATCGCCGTGTTTTTGAGATCAGAAGAAACGCAAACCCTTCATAGGGCAATGATCGACACAACCGTGAAATACGAACTGGAAGCGGGTGTTACGCTGTCCGTGATCACTATCCAGACTGATGAATATATGAAATGGCGTAACACCATGCCGTTTTACAAAAATATAGACAAGGAAGGTATCGTTCTTTGGAAGGCAGCATAAACGAACTGTCGGTGTACAGATTTCATAGAAGCCTTGAGGATCTGGAAGATGCTCGTCTCATGTTTGAGCACGGAAGGTACAAGATCGCGCTTATCTACACGAGAACAGAATATAGACAGGCAGCTGAAGGCGCTGGAACCGTACGGGGTAGTATGACCTGATTTCACAATAAAAGACCGAATAATTAACCAGCAACAGCAACCCGCAAAATAAATCATTTATAATATCATTGACCTGTGATAACTTTTGAGTTATCATAGGTATGATGGAGATCTGGGATGTATAAGATAATATTCTACCAAGACTCTTCAGGACATCAGCCTGTTAAGGAGTATATCCGGGCACTGGCGGCAGAAGAAAGCAAAGACAGCCGCATCAGGCTTAACAAGATCAGGGATTATATCAAAGTTCTTGAGACAAGAGGAACAAGAGCCGGAGAACCCTTTGTGAAACACCTTGATGGTGCCATATGGGAGATCAGACCTTTGAGAGACAGAATCCTTTTCGCAGGCTGGTGCGGCGACAGTTTTGTTCTTCTGAGTCATTTTGTTAAAAAGACACAGAAAACGCCAAAACGGGAAATCGACAAGGCAAAACGGTTATTTGCAGATTTCCTTGAAAGGAGTAAATAGTCCATGAAATACAGTTCTGTCGGAGACAATTGGGACGATTTTGAGAAAGAGATCTTCACTCCGGAGGAAATCACAGCTAGTGACCTCCGGGTCGCACTAATAAATGAACTGATCGATGCCCGGAACGAAAAGGGGATCACACAGAGAGAACTGGAACGGCTCAGCGGCGTAAGCCAGCCAATAATCGCCCGGATGGAAAAAGGCACCACCGTTCCCAAACTGGATACGGTAATAAAAGTCCTCGCCGCATTGGGAAAAACACTGAGGGTCGTTCCGATCGATTCAGCACCTGATAAATGAGAGGCCAACCATGAAGCTCAAAGAATACAAAGAAAAGAAAATGACGGACCCTGCTTTTGTCAGGGCTTACGATGAGCTGCAGCCCGAGATGGCTGTGATCCGGAAGACAGCCGACGTGGGATTATCCCGGAATGTGACTCAGGAGGAGCCGGCGGGAAAAACCGGTACCGCACAGAACTGAGATCAACAGGGACAGGAAATCCCGACAGCAGGTTCCGCGGCGTCCGGCTGATATCATTGGGATAAAATGTCTGCGTCACATTCGTTTCGCAGGCTGTTTATGCCGGGTAACAGAAAAAATCCCCTCACGGTGCTTGGGGTCACACATGAAGAGACTTTTTCCAATAATGAAAGGAATGCTGCTATGGTGAGCTGAAATTACAAAGAAAAGTACAGACCGATAAATAACCAAGTGGGAAACAGCAATAATATAAATGCAGGAAGTTCGGAAACGGACTTCTTTTTTAGTGCCCAGACGAAAACAAACAAAGACACAGAGAGGTGCCTATGAAAAGTATATCGCGGATTATAGCGGAAGGACGGGGCAATTACATCACCCCGAGGAGCGTGCAGGACGCCATACCCATCAGAAGGATCTACGATGACGGGATGATCCTTACGGGAAACTACTTTACAAAGACGCTCAGATTCTCCGACATCAACTATTCCAGCGCTTCGGAGAATGACAGGGAGCGTCTTTTTATTGCCCAGGCTCAGCTGATTAATTCGCTGCCTGATCTTGAGTATACGAAACTCACCATTTTCAACCGCCCCGTGGGAAGGACCGACCAGGCGAAGAAGACCGAGATCCCGGACAGGACTGACGGCCTGAAAGAATACCGCGATGAGCTGCAGGCCTATGTCTCTTCAAACGTAACGACGGATACTGTCGTTCAGGACAAGTACCTGACGATAGGGATCAATGAAAAAGATCCCGAGACTGCCAGGGCGTATCTCGCAAAGGAAACCGCAGCCATCCGCACAGGCCTGGACGCGCTGGGCAGCGAGATGGAGGAGGTGGGTATCCGTGACAGGCTCAGGATCTTCCATGACTTCTACAATCCGTATTCCGTCAGCACGTATTCCTTTGATTATGACGATACTCTGAAAAGGGGACACAGCTTCAAGGATTATATAGCTCCGGACAGCTTCAGCTTCAGGAGCAGTTACTTCATGATGGGAGAGCTGTACGGGAGAGTTCTGGTAATGAGGACATACGGTTCGTCCGTCCGGGATGAGATGGTCTCTTTCCTGACTCAGCGCAGCAGGATCATGATGCTGTCAGCGGACTTCTATCCCATACCGACGGCCCAGGCAAGGCAGCTGGTTGACAGGAAGCTTCTCGGAGCGGAGACCAGCAAGACCAAATGGCAGAAGCGCCAGAACGAAAACAGCAACTTTTCCGCCGAGCCTCCGTTTGAGCTGCAGCAGCAGATCGACGAACTCAGGGAGATGCTGGACGACCTGATGAACAGGGATCAGAAAATGATCATGACTACGCTTACCATCGTTCATCTGGCGAAGAGCAGGGAGGAGCTGGACGCTGATACGGAGGAGCTCCAGAACGCCGCCAACAGGTTCTCCTGCAATCTGGGAACGCTGATGTATCAGCAGTACGAGGGACTCAACACCGTATTGCCTTTCGGAGGGAAGATCGGGATCTATGCCCAGAGGACCTTCACCACGGAGTGTGCCTGCTGTGTTACGATGCCCTTTTCCGCGAAGATACTGCAGC